>DBOL01000023.1 GCA_002299555.1 Candidatus Aminicenantes bacterium UBA647 | reverse complement strand
TACTATATTTTAAAAATCTTTCAGGAATGAAGGATCTGGATCACTACAGCTATTCACTTCCGGAACTTCTGGCAACCGATCTCGGGCAGTCTAAATATATAAGGGTATTGTCAGATGACAAAGTTTCCGAAGTGTTAAAAGAGAAAAATTACTTATCTTCAAATATATTTGATCAGAAGTTTTTTGAAACTATCGGTGATGAGGCAAATGTTAATTACCTGATCCAGGGAAGTTTTATACGGTCAGGTGAGGATCTGCGAATATCTGTTAAACTCAGGGACTCAGACACCGGAGAAATGCTCAGCACTGATTATGTAGATGCTAGTGCAGATAATATATTCCCTGCAATTGACAGATTGACGACCGGATTGAAAAGAAGGTTTGATCTCAGCGAAAGTGAAATACTTGCCGACATTGATAACAATATTGAAGATATAACAACATCTTCGCCTGAAGCATTAAATCACTACATCCGCGGGAAGAAATTGTTTAATAACAATAATTTCACAGGCAGTATAATTGAATTTAAGAAAGCTGTCTCTATTGATCCCGAGTTTGCAATGGCCTATCGGGATATTGCCTGGTCATATGCTTACCTTAATGACTATAAAAACAGAAAAAAATATTTTGAAAAAACGATCTTATATATAAATAGATTGTCTGAGAGGGAAAAACTTCTCATTTCTGCTGATTATTATGGAGAGGAGTTCAGCACATTTAATAAGTCACTTGAATCCTATAATAAATTATTGAAGATCTATCCTGATGATATATATGCCAATCTTGAGTCCGGTTTTTTCTACACATGGTTCGAAGAATGGGATAAGGCAATTTCAAGATATAATAATGTTAGTGAAAATGACAGTTCAAATGTTATTGCTTTGAATGGTCTGGTTAATTGTTATTCAGGAAAGGGAAATTATGCGGAAGCGGAAAAATTAATTTCTGATTTTGAAAAAATTTATCCAGGCAATAACAGGGAGGCAATATTAGGTATGAAGTTCAGATTGAATATATTACAGAGGAAATTTGATCTTGCCTTAAAGGTCGTAAATGAAGAAAAGCAGATCGGATCACTCAATGATCAGGATTATCACTTCTCTATAAACAAATTGGATTTATTGAATGAGAACACAATTAACAGTCGCATTGAGTATGAAAAATTATTGAAATTTAATAATGGAAAAATTGATCATATAAAGATAAGTAACCTGGAATTTATGTTTCTATTTAATGGTCATTACAGTATTGCCTTAAAAATACTGGATGATCAGATCAATAATCTTGAAGATCAGGCTTATGTTTCTGATGCTAAATTCAAAATTTTTTTTATAATGCTGAGATCAGGAGATAAAAAATGGTCGCTTAAGGCGATTAAAGAATTCAATGAAAAATTAAGTGTAAAATCAACCGCGAATATTTATAAGCAACTATTCTTAACAGGGCTTGCAAATATAAATTTAGGTAGGCTTAAAGAAAGCGAAGAATTTGCTGTAAAAATTAAAAACTTATCTGAAATCTCACTATTTAAGAAGCAGATCACAAGGTTGTATTTCCTGATAATAGCTAAAATAGAGAGATCAAAATTAAATTATGATAAATCAATTGAATATTTAAAAGAAGGCTCCAGGTTTTTATCTTTTGATTGGGGCGGAGGTAATTCATTTTATGAGATTAACCCTTTTTACTATTATGAACTGGGCCTGACAAATTTTTTAATGAATAAATCTGATGAAAGTGAAAAATGGTTCAAAAAAATTGGAGATCTTACATTTTGCAGATATTATTTCGGGGATCTTTATGCAAAAAGTTTTTATTACTTAGGTAAGATATACCAGAAGAAGGGATGGACTGGGAAAGCAATAGAATCCTATAATAACTTTATATTGATGTGGGGAAATGGCGATAAGGAGATAGTAGGTAAAATGATCAATGATGCAATAAAACAGGTGAAATTGCTGGAAACTAAAATTTAGTTATTTTCTATTCCTGAGGAAAATCTTCTTTTTGCGTTTATCAATATTTTATTGATCTCACATACATGTTTCGGAACAAAGAACATCGAACCATTTTCGTCCGGCTTATACAAGATGGCAGGACATATGTGGCACTCTTTCAGGTAAGGGCATAAAAAGCAGGGGAGGTCATCTGTCCTAAATGCATCTCCCCTGAACTCATGATAATTGTTTATTATACTTTGATCAAAAGGCTTAGAGAGATCAAAATCCGGATCATTAATATTGCCGAACAGATATTTATTCTTTTGGTCAGATACCGGGCCATTCTTAAAATAATAATAAAAGAGATCACAACCCCATATATCGCCATCAGGATTAATGGATATTTGTCCACTCCCGGCTCCGCATCCTTTAATCTTATTATTATCCTCTTTGACTGAGAACAAATTTATATTTGATTCACCATTTTTTTGAAATCCATTTATTTCTTCTTCTGTAATCCGGTCTATCTGTGTGATGAGCTTTTTTAATTTTTTATTATCCCAGGTTTGAGAATGATCGAAACTGATCCCAATTTCACTCAGTTCAAAGTCCTTTAAATATTCTATATGATCAATCAATTTATTTATATTTGAAGAAGTGAAGACGCTATTGGTTGAGAGAGTTATATCATCATTTTCTGAAAGAGATTTCAAAATTTTTAATTGAGAACTTGAATATTTATTGTCAAA
The DNA here is from genome assembly GCA_002299555.1 of Candidatus Aminicenantes bacterium UBA647. Lineage (GTDB taxonomy): Bacteria > Acidobacteriota > Aminicenantia > UBA2199 > UBA2199 > UBA647. The sequence goes on along the minus strand of DBOL01000023.1, from coordinate 6,658 downwards.
TTGAGGACTCTGCCCTTTTGAAAGGACACTCAATTGGATGGAGAAATTGTTCTTTTTGAAAAATTTGATCTTGTTTTTGTCAAGTAATGTCCCGTTAGTTATCAATGAATATTTATATCCTGGTGGATCCGGATTGCCGGAATTATAATTCACTATTTCTCTTATCAGGTTAAAGTTCAGAAGGGGTTCTCCCCCGGAAAAGCTTAAATGAACCTCGGAGTTGCTTTTTTTTTTTAAGAATTTAAGAGCGGATCCGGCAATTTCCCAACTCATATTTTTTGGATCTTTTGACCCCTGATAACAAAAACTGCAGTTTATATTACAATTTTCGGTGATAAGAAAAGTTACACTTTTGATCTTCATATTAACAAAAAAATATTAGACAAAAATGTAATTTGAAATAATTTATACTATAATTAAATTTAAATAGAACCTGTTTTTACCAGCCTTCTTTCGTTAGGACACCCTCTGGCCACTTCATAAACTGCTATAGGTTCTAGCCCTTTTTTTGCAGTCTCCTGCAGGTACTTTATAGCAAAACCGGCTTTTTCTTTTTCACTGGGATCGTTGATCTTTGAAACAGCATTCTCAAGTATATCAAGGCACTCTTTCATGTCGTTCGAAAAATAAATATCATTTTTACCCATCACATCCTCCTTATTTTTTACTGGTTAAAAGAAGTTTTTCATATTCAAAAAATAATGTCAACATTAAAAGTTAAGTGCAAAATTATTGAAGGAGCTTGTTAAGTTAAACTTTTAATGACATTGACAGGGGAGGGTATTTTAAATACTATTTAAGTGATGGAAGGGTTTAAGGGGAACAAAAAAGTAGCGATAATTTTCTCTGGCGGCCCGGCACCTTCTTCAAATGCAGTAATCTCCTCCGTTGCTCTCAATTATATAAATGCAAAGATCCCGACAATCGGCTTCTTCTATGGATTTGAATTTCTAGAGAAATTTGATTCCTCCGACAGGTTCTCACTTGTCGAGAAAAATCACTATGAAATACTAGATATTTCAATTTCGCGGATCAGGAACAGAAGAGGTGTTTACCTTAAGACCTCGAGGTCGAACCCAGGTAAGCTTATAAAGAATGAGAAAGATCTTAAAGATCCGGAAAAGAATAATAAACTTAAAAATATTCTTAATGGATTTGACAGCCTTGGAATCGGGTATCTTGTAACAATAGGGGGAGATGATACTCTAAAGACGGCAAACTTACTCAGCCTTATGGGCCTTCCGGTTATCCATATCCCTAAAACCATTGACAATGATTATTATGGGATCCCATGGACATTCGGGTATTGGAGTAGTGTTCAGACTGCAAAAGAGTCATTATTAAGCCTTAAGGCAGATTCTGAGAGCACTAATTCATATTTTATGGCAGAAATGATGGGGAGAAAAGCAGGATGGATAACTTATGCTGCCGGTCTTGCAGGCGAAGCAGTGATGATGCTCTCAACTGAAGATATTAAAGGTGATGTAATGGATATCAAAAAGGTCACATCAGATATCGTTGATAAGATCCTTGAGAGGGAAAAGTATAATAAATATTATGGAGTAATATGTATCGCTGAGGGGCTTGCAGATAAACTTCCCGAGGATCTGAAACCGAAGGAAAGGGATAAACACGGGAATATAATTCTGGCAACAGCTGAGATCGGAAGGACGTTAAGAGATCTGGTTTGTAAATTGTATGAAGAAAGGACTAATAGAAAGAAGAAGATCATCTATAAACAGATAGGTTATGAGACAAGGAATATTCCGCCGATCAGTTTCGATGTAGTACTCGGAAGTATGCTTGGATTCGGTGCTTTCAAATTATTTGACAGAGAAGAGTTTAATTCCATGGTGTCAGTTTCAGGAAATTTTTCCATTATTGCAGTGCCATTCTCAGAATTGATCGATGAGAAAACCATGCTTACAAAATTAAGAAATGTTCCAAGAGGGTCAGATTTCTACGAGTTAAAGGAAGCTCTTACATTCAAACTTAATGATGATTGATCGTTTGGAGTAAGTGGACTATCTCAGAGATATTTTTAGTGATTTCCAGGCCCCTAAATCCAGCCCAGGCTGCCATCTCTTCGGAGGGGCGAATTCACCTTGCCCTAAATTTGATTTTAGCTTTTTTTGTATTTTCATTGTTCAAGATAAACGTTCGTTTAAACGTAAGCGTTTAAACACTTCAATCTGAATAATACAAAGGTGAAATTATTTTTTCAAGTCAGCTTTGTGAACATTCATGGGTAACAAGTTGAAGATATCCTCTGAAGTTTTTGCATAGGGGTACTTTTCAAATAAATATCGAAGATATCTGGATGGTTCCAATCCATTAGCTTTGGCAGTCTCGATCAGACTGTAAAATGAAGCACTTGCCCTGGCTCCCTCTTGTGAAACAGAGAACAACCAGTTTTTCCTTCCGATAACAAACGGACGTATAGCATTTTCAATCAGATTATTATCCATTCTGACAAACCCGTTATCAAGATATTTAATCAATCTCGGCCATTGAGATAAAGTATAACCAAAAGCTTTCCCAAGAAGGCTTTGCGGTGGAATAACCGGAGCATTTTCTTTTAACCATACAAAAAACTCATCTATTATCGGTTTTGATTCTTTCTGTCGAAGCTGATAGGTCTGTTCCTCATCATATCCTTTGTTCTTTGCTTCCCGTTCAATTAAGTACAGGTCACGAATCACTGACAAAGCATGATTGGCTTTCCCTTTCCTCATATTTTTCGAACCGGATGCCTGTATCACATCATTAAATTTTCTTCTCACATGAGCCCAGCAGCCACAGTGTTTTATTCCCGGTTTACTATCCAGAAAATTATATCCGGCATAACCGTCCGTCTGAACATAACCCTGATAGTTGGATAAAAACTCTTCTGCTATTTTTCCGCTTCGGCTCGGTGCATAATGATAATATAATCCGGGTATTCCATGCATTCCACCCCGAAAAACCCAGGCATAAGATTTGGACTGAGGTTTTCTTCCCGGTTCTGACAATACCTGAACCGTGGTCTCATCAATATTGATCAAAGGGCCGGATAATATATATAACCTCAGCATCTCCAGTAACGGTTTTAACCGATCAGAAACTTTCATTGCCCAATTACACATATTGGAGCGGTTTATTTCAACTCCATATCTCTTAAACTGCTGCTCCTGTCTGTAAAAAGGTAATGCATCGCAAAACTTGCTGATAAATATATGGGTTAAGAGACTCGGGGTTGTAATACTCTTCGGGATCATGGAAGGTGGAACTGGAGCTATACTTACCGTTTCCCCTTCATCTTCTAATCCCTCGCACTCTCTGCAGGCATATTTAGGCCTTATGTGTTTTTCAACCCACAGTTTTGCCGGTTCTATCTGTAACTTCTCAGATGTCTCTTCACCAATACGGCTTTTCTCACTTCCGCATTCACATTTTTTATCTTCATCAGATACATCGTGAACTACTTCAACTCTTTCCAGATCCTCGGGAATAGGTTTTCTACCGGATCTTTTACGCTTATGCTCTTTTATGGTCAGATCTTCAGGGATTTCTTCAGATTCTGCTTCCATCGATTTAATATCTTCAAACAGGAGGCTCCCAATATCATCTGTTTCATCCTGATATCTCTCTGATATCCGAGCAAACATTTTAAGCCTGATCAGACGTAGTTGTTCGCGGAGAAATTCATTTTCCTGCTCAACTCCATCAAACTTTTTATTCAGATTTATTAATGCTTCCCGGAGTTCAGAAACACTGTCTGGCAGGGACTTATCTTCCTCTTTGAACATAATAAAGTATAGCATAATAACCACTAAAAGTATAGTTGAAAATTTAATTATATAGCCCGTTTTAACTGATAAATTCATATTGTTCAGACTCGTATGCATTCCCTTGCTTAATCTCCAATCCTTCAAGTAACCAAGACAGTTCACGAGTGCCTATCTCAAGAACTTCTTCTGTATTCTGCGGCCATCTGTATAACTCTTTCTCCAATCTCTTATACCAGAGACAAAATCCGTTCCGGTCCCAATAAAGTATTTTCAGAATATTACGTCTCCTGTTGCAGAACACAAACAAATGGCCGGAAAATGGATCTTTACCGATATGTTCAGATATCATAATTGATAATCCATTCACTGCTTTTCGCATATCGGTTTTTCCAAGAACAAGATAAACCTTTACACCGGTTTGTTGGAAAAACACTAAATACTCTTCAGAGCTCTAATAATCCCGGTCAATGACTCTAAAGGGATATGGGGATCAAACTCTATATTGAACTCACCAAAGCTGATCTTCATCATTGAAGAGCTCCCCTTTGATCTGATCAATGAGTTGATATTGACCTTATCTTTTAATTGGACAACTTTTGCCTTATTGTTCTTACTCTCTTTTTTAAGCTGTTTTCTCCAATATAAAAATGTTTTGTATTTTTCCCCGTTCTTTAAGCAATATTCTGCCTGGGATATATCACTCTTCTCCCAGGAATCCATATGGACCTGCCATTTCTTACGGTTTTGTTTTCTCTTTGATCCGGACATTATAATATCCTCCTTAATATAATCTCAAAAGAATATTTTGACTCAGATCAAATCTTAAAAAAAGATGGGGTTTATTAAACGCTTACGATAAGGTAGAGATATGTAAACTTATTCCATTCATCACCTTTTGGGAATTATCGAAGAAAATTTCGATATAAAAAGTATATCATATTTTTTCCAAATCAAAATAAAAAAAACAAAAAATAAATCAAAGAAGGGGAGCGGTCCAAGTAGTCAAAATTCTAACATAAAAACTAGATCAACTTATGGGGGACAGGTCAATGATCCTAAAATAAATTATCAAGATTTTTATTTCAACAATACTGAGATTGACAAGATATAAAAAAGTTTAATTGTTGATTAGTTTAGTTTTTTATTCTATAATTTTGTCAACTAGAGTGTAATCTTTTCAAAAGAACACCTATTCCAATATATTGATCCAAAAAAATAAGGAGACTTTTATGAGTAAAAAACACTACTATTTTTTCTCTATTTTTGGAGTTTCGATCTTTCTATTGTTATCCGCATTCACAACAGGAAACAGTGCCCCCACCGGAGATCTGAATAGGGCTGCTCTCAAGCAGAACAACACCAGAACACTTACCCCCGATATCAATTTCGGGAATATCCCCCTCTATTTCATTCAGAACAAGGGTCAGGTGAACAAAACGGCATTGTTCTATGCCAAAACCCCGGGATATACATTGTGGGTAATGAAGGAAGGGCTCGTATTTGACAGTATAAGGAGTCAGAAGACAGGAGACAAAAACGAGCCTTCAGCATTCAGCCTTCAGCATCAGCAAAAAGCGGGGGAAAACACCATTCCGGATCTTAATTCAAAATTGGTCAATAGGGATATATCACGATTGATCTTTGTCGGTGCAAATAAGGATTTGGAGATCAGTTCTCTGGATCCGCAGGAATTGAAAGTAAATTATTTCAATGGGCACGACAAGTCAAAGTGGATCGGGGGCATACCGACATCCGCCGCAGTCCTCTATAAAAATATCTACAATCACATCGACTTGAAAGTATACGGGATCGGGAAACAGATCGAGTACGACTGGATCGTCCGATCCGGCGGAGATCCATCTGACATTAAATTTCAATATAAAAATGTAAAGGAAATTATTATTAACAAAAAGGGCGACCTTGATATTAAAACACAATCCGGCAAATTAATTCACAAGAAACCATTTGCATATCAGGGAGAAAGAAAAAAGGGGAAAGGAAAAAGTGATATTACTGCGGACTTTAGAAGATTTAGTAAAACCACATACGGATTTAAAACTGGAACTTATGATAAAACAAAGACGCTGATCATCGATCCGGTTGTACTTGCTTATTCAACATACCTCGGAGGAGCTGATATCGATGCTGGCTATGGAATTGCAGTAGATAATAACGGATATGTTTATGTGACAGGTTATACTAAAAGTACAAATTTTCCCACTAGAAACCAATACCAGGGAGATCAGGGGGATACTGATGTTTTTGTCACAAAGATCGATACCAATCAGAGCGGCACAACAAGCCTCCTCTACTCAACATACCTTGGAGGGAATAGTTTAGACTATGGCTATGGAATAGCAGCAGATAACAACGGAGTTGTTTATGTGACTGGTTATACTTACAGTACAAATTTCCCCACACTCAACCAATACCAGGGAGATCAGCCAGGTGCTGACGCTTTTTTAACAAAAATAGATACAAAGCAGAGTGGCACAGCAAGCCTCCTCTACTCCACATACCTCGGAGGGGATGATACTGATAATGGCTATGGAATAGGTGCAGATAACAGCGGTGTTGTTTATGTGACTGGTTATACTTTTAGTGCAGATTTCCCCACACTCAACCAATACCAGGGAGATCAGGGAGACTATGATGTTTTTATAACAAAGATCGATACCAATCAGAGCGGCGCAGCAAGCCTACTTTACTCCACATACCTGGGAGGGAATAGTTTGGATTATAGCTATGGAATAGCAGCAGATAACAACGGTGTTGTTTATGTGACTGGTTATACTTACAGTACAAATTTCCCCATACTCAACCAATACCAGGGAGATCAGGGAAGCTATGATGTTTTTATAACAAAGATCGATACCAATCAGAGCGGC
>DBOL01000018.1:572-6243 GCA_002299555.1 Candidatus Aminicenantes bacterium UBA647 | reverse complement strand
AATCAGCTGCTCTACCAACTGAGCTACGCCAGCAAAAAACTCAAAGAGTATACCACACCCATAGCAGGTGTGTCAATTTTAAAAAACTGGAAAAATCCACTTTTTCAGGCGAATTATACCCTTTTTTTTCATTTTCTGCAACGATTTTTTAAATAAATTTGTAATTAATATTTTTTTCTAAATTATAAGCATCGCATCACCATAAGAAAAAAAATTATATTCTCTTTCTATAGCAATTTGATATGCTTTTTTCATGAGGTCAAGACCTGCAAACGATGATACAAGTATAAAAAGAGATGACTCGGGAAGATGGAAGTTTGTAAGTAGTTTGTCAACCATTTTAAACCTGAACCCGGGAGAAATAAAAAGATCTGAACTAAAACTCTCTTCCTCCGGCTTTTTTGCTGCCCAGGTTTCGAGAGATCTGACAGAGGTAGTACCAATTGCCAATAAATTATTATCATTCTTCTTTAGAAAGTCTATCCTGTCTGAAACCGATTTTTCGATCCTGATATTTTCAACACCCATACTGTGATCTTTTATGTTATCAACCTCAATCTTCTGAAATGTAGCAGGACCGACACTGAGAGTAACTTCAAGAATTTCATTTTTTGTCCTTATAGATTCCAGAAGGCTCTCATCAAAGTGCAGGCCGGCTGTTGGAGCAGCAATTGATCCGGAATGCCTGGAATAGATTGTCTGATATCGTTTCAGGTCAAAAGTTCTGTGCTGATATGCTTCGTCATATCTTCTTTTTATATAAGGCGGAAGAGGTGCAAAACCATCTTTAATTATTTCATCCACTGAACAATTGCATCTTATAGTTCTTCTACCTCTGAATCCGATAGATTCGACCACACCCTCTCGCCCTTCTCCAAAATCAACACTGACACCTTCCCTGAGCTTTTTAGCCGGAAGTGCAAATCCTTCAATAATATTGCCTGGGGATCTTTTAGTAATCAGAAACTCGATTCTTTTTTCGCCCGTGTAAGCAAAGATTCGAACCGGGTCCACTTTTGTATTATTCATTACTATGAAATCGTTTTTTGCTAAATGATCCGGGAGATCTGAAAATATATGATGAGAGATTTCCCCGGTGCCTCTGTCAATAACCATAAGTTTTGACCCTGAACGTTTATCAGAAGGAAACCTTGCAATACGTTCTTCAGGCAGCTTAAAATTAAAATCACTCAATTTCATCCGGTAATTTTATAACCGAATCACGATCAGGTCAAATCTTATCAACAATTCGGCCCTGAGTTTAGAGAAGTGACGTTACATGAAGATAAATAAATAAAAAAAATGAGATAAATTTTAATTTTTTTTATTTATTATTTATAATGACATCAATATACAAGGAGGAAACATGAAAAAGATAATGTTCGTTATAGTCGTGCTTTTAATTCTTGGGCCACTGGTTGATAATTTAGCGGCTGAGAAACCGCGTCTCGGAGTTTTGAGGTTTACCAATAGAGTTGCCGGAACCAGTTTCTGGAGATGGAACAATACGGTTGCCACAGAGTTACAGGACATGCTTACATCTGAACTTTACAGTACTAAAGCTTTCAGTGTACTTGAAAGAAAAGAGATAGGTGCCGTCCTTTCAGAGCAGGACCTTAGTGCCTCAGGCAGAGTAAGCAACAGTACGCTCGTTAAAATGAAAAGGATCAAAGGAGCCCAGTATCTGATCGCCGGAACGGTGAGTGCTTTTGAAATGAGCTCAGCCAAAGGTGGAAAAGTAAGATTTAAAGGCCTTAGCCTTGGTGGAAAAAAATCGAAAGCATATATTGCTGTAGATGTTAAGGTCATTGATTCTGAGACAGGAGAGATAGTCGATGCCAGAACGATAGAAGCAAGGGCAAAAGGAAGTTCCATAGGTGCAGGACTCTCTCTACGGAATTTCGGGGTCAGCGGTGATAAAGCTAAAAAGACTCCTGTTGGTAAAGCAATAAGAGCTTGTATTATTTATATTTCAGAATATCTGAAATGCTCTCTCGGAAAAGTAAAGTATCCTAGATGCATGAAGAAATGGGATAAAATGGACAAGAAGAGAAGAGCAAAAACAATGGGAACAATAGATTTAGATTAAAACCACAATAACAATATTTATTTAAAAAAGGGATGGTAATCAGATTACCATCCCTTTTTTTTTTCAAAAATATTAGTCGGGAACACACCTCAGGTTTCCCCTTTTTTTTAAAAGAACATCCGTAGTTAAAACAAAATGTTACAAATGCAAATTATTTTTTGATTCTTTCTTTACTTAATGTTGTTTTTTTTATAGAATTACGTATCTTTTTTAAAAGAGTTAATTACATAATTATCTTCGCTGTAAAGCAATTATGAAATTGACTCAAGAGGAGACAATATGGGAAAAACTTTTGTTGAGAAAGTTTTCAGTAATAAGGCCGGAAAAGATGTAAAAGCCGGAGCAATAGTATCCGTTGAACCTGATTATGTCATGAGTCATGACAATGCAGCAGCGATCTACGGAACTTTCAAAAAGATCGGTGTTACCAGAATTAAACACCCTGAAAGAGTTGTGATAATTCTTGATCATGAAGTTCCCGCACCCAAAGAGTCATCTGCGATAAACCATAAGGAGATCAGGAGTTTTGTCAAAGAACAGAACATTCAGAACTTTTTTGATATCAATCATGGCATTTGTCATCAGATATTTACTGAACAGGGATTTGCAATGCCGGGAAAGCTCATTGTAGGATCTGACTCACATACAACTACTTATGGTGCATTAGGAGCACTTTCGGCCGGTATCGGACGTTCTGAAGTAGCTGCGATCTGGGCGACAGGAGAATTGTGGTTTTCAGTCCCGGAAACTTTAAAAATAGTTATAAACGGGATCATGCCGAAATATATCACACCAAAAGATATTGCCTTACACGTGATAGGAAAGATCGGATCTGATGGTGCTGATTATAAAGCTGTTGAATTCTCCGGAGATACGATCGGCAGAATGACTGTCCCTGAAAGGATGGTTTTATCAAATATGGCAGCTGAAATGGGAGCAAAATGCGGTTACACTCCTCCTGATCATAACACTTTCGACTTTCTCAGAGGAAGGGCACAGAGTGAATTTGAGAGTCTTTATTCTGATGATGATGCAATTTATTGTGATGTTCTGGAATTTAATGTTAATGATATTTCGCCATCTGTTGCAAAACCTCATACAGTTGATAATCTCGCATCCGTAAAAGAAGTTGAGGGGACAAAGATCGATCAGGCATTGATCGGAACCTGCACCAATGGGAGACTCGAGGACCTGGAAGAAGCGGCAGAGATATTAAAGGGGAATAAAGTAAAAGTAAGAACACTCATAATACCTGCATCAAGAACTGTTTATAAAGAAGCTGTAAAAAATGGGACAATAGAGACATTGATAGATGCAGGGGCAATTATTATGAACCCCGGTTGTGGTCCATGCCTTGGAGCCCACCAGGGAGTGATGGCTCCGGGTGAGGTAACATTTTCTACAGCCAACAGAAATTTCAAGGGAAGAATGGGGTGCAGGGATGCTGAAATATATCTTGGATCTCCAATTACAGTTGCACTAGCAGCATTGACGGGAGAAATAACGGATCCCCGGAGGGAATTATGAATAGTAAATTTGAGGGAAAAGTATGGAAATACGGAGACAATATAAATACCGATGTTATCTTTCCCGGAAAATACACTTATCAGAAAATGGAGCCGGAAGAGATGGCAAAGCATGCGCTTGAAGATCTTGATCCGGATTTTATTTCAAAAGTAAGTGAAGGTGACATCCTTGTAGCAGGAAAAAACTTTGGAATGGGATCATCCAGAGAGCAAGCTGCAATTGCAATAAAATATTCAGGAATAAATGTTATAATCGCCAGGTCATTTTCCAGGATCTATTTCCGAAATGCAATAAACGCAGGAATGCCTGCTATTATTGCTCCCGAAGCAGTTGATTCGATCAATGAAGGAGACCGGGTCGTAGTCGATATGGAAAGTGGAAAAATAATTACACCAAAAGGTGAATTCACATTTCCTCCCTACCCTGCCACGGTCATGAATATTTTAAAAAAAGGCGGACTTATAAATTTCATAAAGTCGAACATATAAGGTTTGTACTAACCTTATTATTTCAGATAAAAAACACCTTAAAATCAAGGAGGAATGATGTCAAAGAGAACGATCGTATTACTTCCCGGGGATGGGATCGGGAAAACGGTTCTACCGGAAGCTGTGCGAGTTATGGAAGCTGCCGGATTTAAAGCTGATTATGTTGAGGCTGATATCGGATGGGAATTCTGGTGCAAAGAGGGGAATCCACTCCCTCAAAGAACTCTTGATATACTTGAAAAACACAAATTCGGGCTATTCGGTGCTATCACTTCAAAACCAAAATCAGATGCTGCAGAAGAGCTTGACCCTTCATTGAGAGAAAAAGGCTTTGTCTATTACAGTCCTATTGTAGGATTAAGACAGCATTTTAATCTTGATGTTTGTACACGCCCATGTAAAACATTTAAAGGTAATCCTTTGAACTTTATCAGGAAAGGTAAAGGTAACTCTATAGAAGAACCTGAAGTTGATGTTGTAATATTCCGTCAAAATACTGAAGGCCTTTATGGCGGAGTCGAGTGGACAGATCCACCCGATGATGTTTACAAAGCCTTGAACACACATCCAAAAATGAAGAACTTCAAGGATACACCTAAAAGTGAATTATCTGTATCAACAAGAATATTCACAAAGAAAGCCACAGAAAGGATACTTCGAGCTGCTTTTGAATATGCAAAAAAATTCGGGTATAAATCAGTAACAATATGTGAAAAACCGAATGTTATAAGGGAAACATCAGGAATGATGCTCGCTCTAGGGAAAGAGATTGCCAAAGAATACCCTGAGATCTCTTTCTGGGATACGAACATCGATGCTCAGATGATGTGGTTAACAAAAAATCCGGAAAATTATGGAGTTCTTGTAAGTGGAAATATGTTTGGTGATATCGTTTCAGATGGTTTTGCCGGATTAACCGGTGGACTTGGATTTGCGTGTTCTGCTAATATCGGTGAGGAAGTGGCAATATTTGAACCTACTCATGGATCTGCTCCAAAATATGCCGAATATAAAAACTCTATAGTCAATCCAATTGCAATGATACTTTCAGGCTGTATGCTTCTGGATCATATCGGAGAAAAAGAAATTGCAGAAAAGATAAGAAATTCAATTTCAAAAGTTGTGGAAGAAGGGAAAGTTAAATCATATGATATGGAAAAATTAAAAGGATCTGAAGAGGCACTCGATCAGGGAGCCGCTTCTACAAAAGAGATGACTGACGAAATCATCAGAAATCTATAATATCAACAAAAAAAAGGGGGGCAAAAGCCCCCCTGATTTTAAAACTAAATAAATAATTCTTAACTTAAAAAATTATCTAAATTCAGATTATTTTTTGGAAGGGAGAATTTTGTACATTCCCGTTCCACATTTAACACAGGTCCCCTTCATGGCGGGCCTTCCGTTTTTCATTTTAACTTCCTGAGCATCTTTCATCTCAGACTTTGCTTTACATTTAACACAATAAGCTGTTTCTGCCATTTTTTTTTCTCCTTTCAGATGAAATTTATCAAATAAGGAAGCGAATTGCAATAAAAAAAAATTATTTTTTTAAATAAAAAAAAAA
>DBOL01000018.1:0-287 GCA_002299555.1 Candidatus Aminicenantes bacterium UBA647 | reverse complement strand
AAAAAAATTATTTTTTTAAATATTGTGGGGAGAAATTTTCTCCCCACATCTCCAATTGTTTACTTTTTCTTCATGAGTCCTTTAGCTGTCCGGTCCTCTTTAGCCGGTGCAGGAGTCATTTCAGGAGTGTTTGTTTTAAGCAGGATCAACAATTCCTTAACAAGTCTTTCGACCTGAGGATCTCTTCCTTCGATAAGGATATTCGGGTCATCCCATACTTTTATATCAGGTCTCACTCCCTCACCTTCCTGGAACCATTTCCCGTTATTATAGTACAACCTTGCACC
>DBOL01000022.1:7756-9354 GCA_002299555.1 Candidatus Aminicenantes bacterium UBA647 | reverse complement strand
GAATAAAACAGGAACACAGGATTCGAATGTTAAGATCGATCTTTATAAAGGTGGTTCTCTTGATTCCACTATTATCGCTTCAACTCCTAACAGCGGATCATATTCATGGACGATTGACGGAGATCAGACAATCGGTACTGATTATGTTGTAAGGGTCACAACCATTGATGATATTGTAACAGATGATAGTGATCAATTTGAGATATCTGATACAGCTACGGAGATTGCTATAACTTCTCCAGATCAGACTTCAGAACTGAATGCTGGAAGTAATACCGTGATCACATGGAATACATCAGGTTCTATGAGTGCAAATGTTAATATTTATCTTTATGACAATGGCAGTTTTCATAGTAATATAGTACTGAGTACTGTAAATGACGGTAATTACACATGGAGTGTCGGTTCGGGACTTTCTTCATCAAACAGATATATGGTCAGAGTTGAAACTGTTGATTCTCAAATAAGTGATGACTCGGATCTTTTTAAAGTATTCGGTATCGGACTCACAATTGACCTGCCTGAATCCGGAGATACACTTGCCAGAGGATCCAGCGTTGATATTTCATGGAAACCTGTTGGAAGCCTGAATGCAAATGTCAAACTCAGGTTGTATCAGGGAATCACAAAAATAGTAGGTATTACCGATATGACTGCTAATGACGGAAGTTACACCTGGGTGGTTCCAGGAGATGTTCCTGATGCTGCTAACTATTTTGTCAGAGTAAAAACTGTTGATAATCTGGTTTATGATGATACTGATCTTGTAAGTGTGGCTGGAGCAGGAATTACGGTTACTTCCCCATCATCTAACAATGTGTTGAAGAAGGGCTCTGAATATACTATTACCTGGACCAGTAGCGGTTCACAAAATAGTAATGTAAAACTCATTGTATTCCAGGGTACGACTCAGGTTCAGGTTATAACAAATTCTACAACGAATGACGGAAGTTATACATGGACAGTCCCCGGAACTATTGCAAATGCAAATGATCTGGTTATAAAGGTGGAGACCATTGATAACCTGGTTTCAGATGAAAGCGGATTGATCACAATAGAAGATTAAATTATAAACATCTTTAAATAATCGGCCCCGGATAATAATCCGGGGCCTGTTTGTCCATAGAGTTTTTTTTGTTCCATTTCAATTGAGTTTTATGAAATTCAAAATAATTTGAGATAATTCCTCCTGAAATTTATATATTATATTCTGATATTATGGAGGAAGAAATGAAAAAAATTGTATTTGGAATTTTAGTACTAACGATGTTATTGACAATGGGTTATTCCCAATCGATAACTGTAATGGCTCCAATAGCAGATGAAGTTGTCGAGAAGGGTGTAGAGTATGTTATCAGGTGGACATCGGAAGGGCCTTTAACGGAGGGCGCCAAGATAAGGCTGATGGACAGCAGCGGCTCTTCAAGAATTATGGATATAGCGAATAGAGCCGATATGGCATCCGGACGTTCCAGATGTTCTGCAGATCTTTTCAACTCTGTTCCTGACGGACGTTATGTGGTCAGAGTGTTAAGCTCAGATGATCTGTATCATGGTGATAGTGCAATCTTTACTCTAGGTAATCCCGGTGTTGATCC
>DBOL01000022.1:0-7383 GCA_002299555.1 Candidatus Aminicenantes bacterium UBA647 | reverse complement strand
CTGGCTCAGGGCGGTACGATCAAGATACTCTGGAAGCCGAAGAACCTGACCAACAATGTGACGATCTCCCTTTGGAAGAATGGAATGCTGTTTGGTATTATTGAGGCCGGACTTGCTCCGGGTCGGATATCCACATTTTGGGAGATCGGGAGGACTACTATTAAAACCGCTCTCCCTGATACAGGATTCAGAGTAAGAATCGAAGAACAGGGGTCAGGTATATTCGGAGTAAGTGAAACTTTCGAAATTACTCCAAGTAGAAATATAGATCTTTCCTGCTATATTGATGAAGCAAAAGCTACGCATGCAAAAGGCAGGTCTGTTAGTATACGTGTTAAAGTTCGATGTAATAATTTCCAGGGTGTTCTCAACAATGTTCCTGTAAAGATAATGCTCAAGAAGAAATCAGATGGGACAATTTGTAGCGAGATCACTAAGATCATAACTGAATTAAGCTATAAAGGTCATAGTTATGAATATACCGTTAATACCAGACTCTCATATTTCAGATGCTATCTTAGTATGTTATTGATGAGGAATAAGCTTGAAGTGGTAGCCGTTGTAGATCCTGATGATATTTTCAGGGACAAAAGAAGAATAAATAATACAAGTAAAAAAGATGTGAAATGAGATAATTATCCGATATTATTTATTTAGTTCTAAAGTGTTTTTATAAAGGAGGAAGAAATGAAAAAATTCATGTTTGGAATTATAGCTTTAACAATGCTGTTCGCACTTGGATTTTCTCAATCTATCACAGTTACCGCCCCCAGAGCGGATGAGATTGTCGAAAAGGGTGTAGAGTATGTGATCAGATGGACATCGGAGGGACCTATAGCAGAGGGTGCTAAGATCAGGTTATTTAATAGTGCGGGTTCTTCAAAGATCATGGATATAGCAAATAGAGCTGATATGGCATCCGGACGCTTCAGATGCCCGGCTGATCTTTTCAATTCTGTCCCGGACGGACGTTATGTAGTGAGAGTATTATCCTCTGATGATCTATACCATGATGATAGTGCTGTTTTTACCCTCGGCCATCCCGGTGTTGAGCCTGATCCTGAGCCTGATCCTGATCCTGAACCGGGAAGAGATGATTGTTATTCGCTATTTATTTCCCAACCCAGAACCGACGGCACAACTTCATGGTCATACAGAACGAGCAATGAGATCAGGTGGAGTATGAGGATCTCACCCCCATGTGACCCTCCGGATAATGTGAGGATAGAGTTGCGAAATGAAGCGAATTCTTCGACGGCCCTTACCATTGCCGCAACCACTCCAAATGATGGAAGGCATCCCTGGATAATTCCTGATACTGTTCCGCTCGGAAATTATAAGATCAGAATAACTACTATTGGGGATAATCCTTTCGTAGTAACAAGCGGGGTTTTTCATGTCGGATATGTAGTTCTTTCAACTATCCCGCTGGATCTCAGGGTCGTTGATCTTTCCGGAAGGATCACCAATCGGGAATTAAAGGTTGCATATATGAAGGGATTCAGGTGGAGGATAAAATGCAAGGTCAGAGTTATCCATTCTCCAACCCGGATTAATCTTGAGAATGTATTGGTAAGGTGGAAGTTGTATGAAGCCGGTGGAAGGGAAAGGTATACTAATTCTTATACCATTGGGTCACTTAATGGGGGGGTAGAGCATGTTAAAACTCTAAATCTGGAATGTGGAGACAACAAAACTAAAAAGAAGAACCCAAGGCTTGCTGAAGGTGATTATTTCATCAGGGTCACAATAGACCCCACCGATAGCAAGAAGGATAGGAATCTGAGAAACAATACATTTGAATGGAGATTTACACTAAAAAGATAAGTGGAAAATCTATTATTGATCTAAAGGATTAAATTAACTTTTTGAGAGTAGCTATAACCCGGAGTGGGAGCCCTACTCCGGGTTTTTTTTATTTCTTTTTATGACCCCGATTTATTTTGTTTTTGAAGTATTTTTCACTATTATTATTTAATTATCATTGATACAATAATTAAAACAATTATATAGGATCTATATGAAATCTGTAAGAAACTGGTCAAATGATGAATTAAGGAAATTCTCTGATTCCTTATATGGTGAAGTTATAAATATAAGTGGATGGAAAGATGAAGATAAAGAAGGGGGATATTACAGAGAATATTTTCCAAAATCAAGTAAATATTATCTTTCGAATTATGGCAATGACAAAATTCGGGGAATTTCTGAAGATATTAGAACTGATTTTACGATTGACCTGGAAAATGAGATTGACAAAACACTTCAAAACAGATTCGATGTTGTTTTTCATCATACAATACTTGAACACGTAAAGGACCCTTCATTTGTATTTGAAAACCTCTCTTCTATGTCGAAAAATATACTAATAAGTGTCGTTCCATTTAAGCAAAAACTGCATTTTGGATCAGGAAGTTATGGTGATTATTTCAGATTTTCGCCAATGGCCATGAGAAATTTGTATGAAGACAATGGTTTTAAAATTTTGTATGAATCTTTCAGCCCTCCCCCGTTTATTGATATTTATCTCTTTTATATTGGATACAAATCAGACGAGTGGGGGAAAGGCAGGAATAAAACCATGCTAAACCTTGAAAAATTGAACCAGGTTATGGGGGCAAATAAGTGGAAAATTTTGTTATACAATATTTTTTACAATATCTGGAATAAAATTTTAATCTTGCTTGGATTAAAACAAAAAAATGTTTAATTATTTAAATCTGATTGTGATCTAAAATTGAGTGATACATTAAAGCAAAAAACATTTTCCGGTTTCTCATGGAGCTTTCTTGATACAGTTGCTTCTCATGGATTAAATTTTGTAATCGGTGTAATTCTGGCCCGTATCCTTTCCCCCAGAGATTTCGGTCTAGCGGGAATGATGATCATTTTCATTACTATTTCCAATTCGTTTGTTTCAGGCGGATTCGGAAAAGCGTTGATAAGAAAAAGGGACTGTTCGAATCAAGATTATTCAACTGTATTTATTTATAACATAGTATTGGGAATTGTATTTTATTTTATACTATTCTTTAGTTCAGGTTTTATCAGCTCTATTTTTTCAGAACCTCAATTGCAATCGCTTGTGCAGGTAGCGGGAATCATTTTAATTTTCCATTCATTGGGTGTTGTTCCGGAAATAATTCTTTTTAAAATAATTGATTTTAAAACCCATGCGAAAATATCTTTTGCAACTTCAATCTGTTATGGATCCATAGCGATTACGATGGCATTATTGGGTTATGGAGTGTGGAGTCTGGTTGCATTATCCGTTTCCAGATTTGCATTTAAATCTTTGTTTTTATGGAGATGGATTTCATGGAGGCCTGTTTGGATGTTCAGTGAAAGGTTATTCAGGGAGCTTTTCAGATACTCCAGTAAAATCATGATCAGCAATTTGATTGAATTGATTTATAATAATCTTTACTATTTTGTAATAGGGAAATACTTCTCAACAATAGAGTTGGGGTATTATATAAAAGCAGATCAATTGGGATTATTTCCGTCAAAATACCTGAATAATATTTTCAGCAGGGTTAGTTTCACAATATTATCTGGTATTCAGGAAGATAAAATAAAATTCCGGGAAACATACAGACAAATACTCCGCAGCATGATGCTTGTTACTTTCATTGTAATGATGGGGATTGCGGCGATTGCAAAACCACTCATCATTGTTTTGATAGGGAATAAATGGCTGCCGGTGGTGATTTACATGCAAATGCTTTGTGTTGTCGGGATATTTTTCCCGCTCAATTCTCTGAATGTTAATATCTTACTCATATATGGGCGCTCAGATATTTATTTGAAACTTGAAATAGTGAAAAAAATAATAATACTTCCAATAATTGTAACCGGTATCTATTTAGGGATCGAAGTAATGATTGCGGGAATGATAATACATGCAATTATTTCTTATTATCTCAACATTCATTTCAGCGGGAAATTTATTGATTACTCATTCTATATGCAGATTAGGGATATATTGCCCTCTTTTCTTGTTGCTCTTGCGGTCAGTTCTTCAATATTTTTTGTTGAAAAATCAGTTACGGTCTCTCCTTTTGTATTACTCATAATCAGTATTGCTATCGGTACCGGTGTCGGATTTGTTCTGTTTGAGATTTTCAAAATCAGAGATTACCTTTTCCTGAAGCAATATTTGCTAAAAAAAATTATCAGCAAAGATCAAAACAATCCTGACTTTTTATAAACTACAGTCTGAGCGCATAAAAAATAAATAAGTCATTCATATAAACTGCAAACTCTCAATGAAAGAATTTTAAAAATTAAAATCCGATCTCCTTCAATACAGGTGTTGTTTAATGTATAATAGCATCCGGATTGAGTTTCACCGGGAATTTTTAAATTAGCAAAATATGGATTGATAAAATTCGGTAAGGATATTGATGACAATGAGTAAATTAGCGCTGGTTTCTGCTTTTTTAATTTTAATTATTCTAATAATATTGATTATTCCAGGAAGTAATGATGAAAATATTGATCATATTTTTTTGATTACAATTGATACGTTACGAGCAGATCATATGGGATGTTATAATTATTCTATTGACACATCTCCTTTTATTGACAAATTGGCCGGCAAGGGAGTGTTGTTTGAGAATGCATTCACACAATCATCAACCACATCCCCTTCTCATGCATCAATTTTTACAGGGCTGTATCCATCTCAGCACCGGGTCCTCGCAAATGGGTACAGGCTTGACGATTCGTTTGTTACTCTTGCAGAGATTTTAAAAAAAAACGGATATAAAACCGCGGCATTCACTTCCACAGATCGTCATTTTCTTTCAGGTAATATTAATCAGGGTTTTGAAAAATATGATGAGCCGGAAGATACGCAAAATGAATTCGGATTTAAATACAGGCCGGCCCGTTTTACAATTGATAAAAGTATTGCGTGGATAAGTAATTTCAGGAAAGAAAAAAAAATGTTGATCTGGATCCATCTCTTTGATCCCCATCTCCCGTATAATCCACCGGAAACCCATATCAAAAAGATGGCTGACCCAACATTGAAAGACAAGTTGGATAAAATTACTGAAAATAGAGCGATTAATTATGAGATATTTAATAATAGTAAGGAAAAATATTTTGAGGAAGTGTTGAAGTATAATGCAGAAATCTCTTATGTGGATTCTGAACTTCAGAGGCTATTTAAGTTCGCAGAAAAGTCAGGTATAGCAAACAACGCTTTATGGATAATTACAGGAGATCACGGGGAAGGACTTGGTCAGCATAACTGGCTGGGGCATGCAAAATTAATTTATCAGGAGCAAATCCATGTTCCGCTGATCTTTTATTCAGCAGGACACATAAAACCCAAACGGGTCAGGTCTGTGGTTGAGAATTCCTCAATATTTTCAACTGTTATTGATATATGCGGGATCACAATGCCTGATGAAAAGGGGAATAGTGTTCTTACCAAATCAATTAAAGATCTGATATTTAAAAACGGAGATAAATCCTCCCATGAATTCGCTTTTTCTGAACGGCAATATTATGGTCATAGAATTGCAGAAAAAAAGTTACCTGCCTGGCAGACAGAGTGGGAAAACGGGAAAAAATATTCGATTCAGAATATATCTTTTAAACTAATATATAACAAAGGTGTGAGGGAACCGAATGAATTCTATAATTTAAGTGAGGATCCTTTCGAGTTAAAAAGTGAAATTAGTAATCGCAAATATTTTAAAATTAAAAATTTACTTAGAAAAGAACTATTTGCACGGCTTAAGATATTTAAAGAATCAAAGCGGATCAAAGCAAAAAAAGTAGATTCAGAGACTATTAAAAAATTAAAATCTCTGGGATATATAAACTAAAAAAAAATCAAAAATGAATCGGATTTTGTTTGTAATACCATCCCTGGGAACAGGTGGCGCTGAGAGGCAACTTGTCCGTCTGATCAAGGGGATCAATTTATCAAAAAGTGAAATTCATTTATGTGTGTTAAAACAGGGGGGGCTTTTCGAAAACAATCTTCCCGAAAATATTAGAAGGGTGAATTTGAATAACTATAAAAATCTGCCTGCAAGTATTTTCACTTTAAAAAAATATATAAAGAAGAATTGTATTTCTCATGTACATACATTCCTCCCTCTGGCAAGTTTTTATATATTTTTATCTCTTTTATTTATGAGAAAACGGCCGCGGTTTATAATTTCCATACGGAGCCAGATTACAAGTTTTATTAAAAGAAACTTCTACCTTAATCAATTTTCATTTATACTGGCTGATCATATCATCGTAAATTCCAAAGCGGTCATGGCGAATACTCTCAGATTATTTTATGTAAAATCAGAGAAAGTTCGATTAATTTATAATGGGATTAATAGTTCAAAATATTCAGAAGGAGAATCAAAAAGTATAAAACATACAAATTTTACTTTATTGTTCTTGGGGAGGCTGAATAGAAAAAAAGGGGTGTTGGTCCTGCTTGAAATAATAGAAAAGCTGGCAGATCGGGAAAATATACGCTATATTATTGTGGGGAAAGGTCCGCTGGAGAAAAAGATGATGAGTTCAATTGAGCAAGTGGGGATGGGGAAAAGGGTTGATTATATTAATGAAACAAATGATGTCGTTTCATATTTTTCTAAATCAGATCTCTTTATTCTGCCAACCTTCCTGGAGGGATTGTCAAATTCTGTTATGGAGTCGATGGCTGCCGGTGTTCCTGTAGTGACAACGGATATTCCATCTAACAAAGAACTCATTACGAATGGAGTTGAGGGATTCCTGGTCCCGGTTAATAATTCATCCGCTTTTGTTGAAAAAATTGATTTCATTTTAAATAACAGATCAATAATCCCTGAAATAGTTGAAAAGGCCAGGGAAAAGATAAAAACAGGCTTCTCAGAAGTATCAATGGTAGAGAAATATCTAAGATTGTATAAGCATTAAAAAACTGTTAATTGTATGGATTGCATATAACTAAGTAGAAAGAATATTTATTTTTATGAAGTGTAAAGGTTACATATTGTTTAGATGAAAATGGAGAGGTTCGCATGAGAAACCGACATGAAACTTTTTATAAAATGGTTGTTGATAAAGGGATGTTTCCAAGTGTTAACTCTTTAAAGTTTTATACAAAAATGATTTTTAAAAATTTTTCATTTGAAAATAAATCAATTTTAGACATTGGCGGGGGTTCTGGCATTCTAAGTTATTATGCTGTTCTAAATGGGGCTTCGCGTGCAGTTTGTGTCGATCCGTTTGTCGATAGAAGTAGTTTGTCTAAGGGGAGGATGTTGCCTGAATTGAATGGTGTACCTGAATTGTCGAATGTTGAGTTTATGTCCGTGACCTTTAATAGTTTTGATCCTGGGGATGAGTTGTTTGATATGATCCTGCTTCATAATT
>DBOL01000095.1 GCA_002299555.1 Candidatus Aminicenantes bacterium UBA647 | reverse complement strand
ATAATAAGATATCATTACATCCCTTCCATCTCTGACCAGGAAAAAAATATTCTTAATATTTTTAAAGGATTTCCCCGGTAAATAATGGCCGTGAAGTATTGACTCAGAAAACTTTGGTACAGCATTCCTTATAAATGGAATATTCAAATAGCTGGAGAGAAGCTGAGTCAGCCAGGTCCCCCCGGATTTCGGGTATTCCGTTACCAGATAAACCGGAATCCATTTAGAAAATCTCTTCACCAGCAAATTACTTTTTAGTGTTATATATTTGTTAACTAGTGTTCTGAAAATATAATGAACTTTTTTATTATTCATTCACTTCAACTCCCTTCACTTTGTAGATCAGCCCAACCAATTGTTTATTATAATACAACTTTTTACTAATTTTGAAATATTTATTCTCTCTATGATAAAACAAATATTTCTGAATCCTTGACATAACTGGATTATCCGATTTCCTTGTTAACCGTTCAGTGACCATATATTTTATTTTCTTCTCAACCACAAATTTACAAATTTCTTTCAGTATCTTTTTATTAGAAGAGCCATCATGATTCTTAAAAGGAAAACTGATTATCTGATATTTGTCATCCGTATGGAATCTTAAAGCTATTCTATTCAATATGCCAAGGACTTTTTGATCTTCATTCAAATTATATTTCATCCAGATGGAAATTTTTTTAACTCCTTTATGCCCGTCTGATGAAACTGTATTTTTTGAGATTTTTAGTCCGGAAATAAGTAAAGATGAAATAAAAATACTGAAAAGTACTGACAGTAGAAAACCCTTCTTTTTTCCATTTTTTAATATCAAAAACAAAATCAGAAATATCAGAACAAGACTAATAATAGTGAATATACTATTTGAGTATCTGTGAAACATGGAAATTGTAAATGAAAAAATGAATATAAGACTGATAATTATTACTAGTTTCTTTAAAACCTCCGATTCAGATATAACCTCCCATACAAAAAGGAATCCATTAAAAACAAAAAAATATAGAATCCACATAAATGCATACTGCTTATGAATAAAAGCCGGAAAATTCAAAGCATAGATCGATTTTCCTATCATCAACCCAAAAGCAACAAATATAAGTGAAAGCATAAAAGATATTTGTTTTTTTCTAATAAAATAATAGACTCCTGTTAAAAACAATATGATCAATACGGTTGCTGAAAAGTATTTGAATGCAGGAGGCAACAAAGAAGATACCGGATAACAGAATCCTTCAAAAATCAGAACAGATATCCTGGACGG
This sequence comes from Candidatus Aminicenantes bacterium UBA647, assembly GCA_002299555.1. Classification (GTDB taxonomy): domain Bacteria; phylum Acidobacteriota; class Aminicenantia; order UBA2199; family UBA2199; genus UBA647. The sequence goes on along the minus strand of DBOL01000095.1, from coordinate 5,191 downwards.
CAAAGCAAGTATTGTTGATAATTCCAGCTGTGCAAATACTTCGAGGATATGATCAAATATTCTTCTTCCGAATCGGGAAAAATAAATAAACACAGAAAACAGTATTACTATATTTGAAATCAAAAGCAATCTGGCATATTTTCGATGAGCTTTAAAATTAATTAAATAAGCCGGAAAGAACAATATACCCTCAAATCTTGTGAGTGTTAGCAATAAAACAAAAAAAAGAGAGATTTTTCTGCCAATATAAAGGAAGTAAACTGTTGCAATCATAAGAGCCAGGAAGAACATATCTGAGATCTCGAATATGGAAGGCAGCAGAATGAATAACTGAACGGATAGGACAACAGAAAAAAGGGATGCGGTTTTCGTATTTGAAAATTTCTCCATCAGTTTAAAACTGAACAGAGCTGTAAGGAATACAGAGAATAATGATATTGATCTGGCCGCATATATATAAGCCGTTTGGTTGTCTGTAAAAATCCCGAATATCTGCTTTACAAGCAAAAGGACAAAAGGGAATAGTGGAGGCCCTGCAATTAAATTAAAATCAAACTCTGAAATTTTTTCTGCAGAATTATAGTAAAAATAAAAATCAGTTACAGGCAGTACTGAGGATTGAAAAAGGTATAACCAGTTTGATAATATTAACAAAGCAAGGAGAAAAAAAAACAGCTTTCTATTAATAATATTTTCTTCTAATAACATCTCTCTTTATTCATCTCCTCCACTTAACCTGAAATGATTCAGCTTAGGAATTTATCACTTCCCCTTAAGGCTGAACATGGATCTTACAGTTTTAACTAGAATCAACATATCCAGCAGAATATTTCTATTTTTAATATAGAAAAGATCATATTCGAACTTCATTTGCTGCTCAATCCGGTCCTCCCCTGCATATGAGTACATCACCTGAGCCCAGCCTGTCAAACCCGGCTTAACCAGATTCCTGAACTTATAATAGGGCATGTCCTTTTCCAGCTCCAGAATAAAAATATTCCGCTCCGGCCTCGGGCCGATCAGATTCATCTCTCCTTTCAGAATATTTATAAACTGTGGAACTTCATCAATTCTGATCATTCTCATAATTTTCCCGATCGGAGTGATCCTTTTATCATGATCAGAAGCGTAGATCGGGCCATTAATTTCAGCGCCTGTGATCATGGTCCTGAATTTGAACAAATTGAAAGCTCTTCCCCCTTCCCCAATTCTCTCCTGCCGGTACAGTATCGGCCCTTTATAGAAAATTTTATTGATAAAAGAAAGAAAAAACCCGATGGGGAAAAGGAGAATCATTGCCAGAAAAGAAAAAAAGATATTCATAGCTCTGACAAATTTCAGATAGGGGATGCTCAGATCTGTAAACTCATTAATGATCCAGTCCGGATACAATAGTTCGGATGGGACCCGCTCTAATTCGTGTTCAATAAAATTTATCAGATTGACAAATTCCGCACCTTCTATTTTTTTTATCAACAAATCCTTACCGTCTTTTAGATCACTTAAACTCCGGTGATATAAAAAAATACAGGCTTTCGTATTGTAATTTTCACAGTCTTTTTTATATTCCTCCCAGGAGATAAGATCATATTTTGTGATCAGCTCCGCAAATCCTTCTTCCAGAAATTCCGGGATCTTTTTATCAACCAATACGATTGTTTTTGTTTTCTTTATTTTTGATAAAAGAGTGAAAATAGTACTATAAATTGCAAAAAGTAAAATAATATAGACATAGACAAATCTGCCAACCCGGTCAGTAAAATATATGAAAAACTCCAGAAACGAGACCAGAGAAACAACAAAAATAAATTTCAAGTTTATCGCTGACAAAAACTTGAACACTGAAATATTATTTGACGGCTTCAATTCAAATATCCCCGACAAATATGAGAGGAGGAACAAACTGACATAGATCAATATGAAATTATTTTTTTTAGAAGTTAAAAGATCGGAAACATAAGAAAGATCCAAACCCGCACCGGACTTATTTACAAGAAAATAAAGATAGACCGAGGAAAACAATATAAGAACAAAACTCACCAAGTGAATTAAATAGTATACCAATCTCTTTTTCATTTTTAAATTTTTTTTAACCTTTGTCTCAACTTAAGCAATAACTTCTTGAAAATTATAAATCCGGGAAATTTAACCCCATGCTTCTTAAGTATTATATAACATTCCATATTCGCTTTAAATATACTTAATAAAGTTCTGTTACTTACTCCTCCGATCCTCATTTTCACTAAAACATCAGGAATATATTTTAAGGTAATATCAGGAAGAGTGATAAAACGGAGAATCAAATCAAAATCTGAAGATATTTTGTACTCCCTGCTAAAATTTCCATGATCCAGATACAATTTTCTTCTCGCAAAAAATGATGGATGCGGAAGCATAATTCCACTTGATATCAATTTCTCTGAAAACTCACCCGGTTTCCAATACCGGATTATTTTCTTCAGGTCACCCGAGACATAGACCAGATCGCCATAGCAGATATCCGCTTTTGAATCCTTAAATGCGGACATAATATCGGCAACAGTATGCGTCGAGTCAAACAGGTCATCGGAGTTTAAAAAGCTTAAGATATCACCCGTTGCATACGAAATACCTTTGTTCATTGCATCATATACGCCTTTATCCGGTTCAGATACCCATTTGGAGATAAATTCATCATATTTCCTGATGATATCCAGACTCCCGTCATCCGAACCACCATCAATGATTATATATTCTATATCATCATATGTTTGCTCTAATACACTTTTAATTGTTTTCTCAAGATATCTCCGGTTATTATAAACCACTGTAATAATTGAAATTTTCATCTTAGTTTAATCACACAAAAAATATTAATACCGAATATATTATTGATGAATTTTATCTTAGAGAGAAAATAGTGTATAAATCCGAATAATACAGTAAGAATTTTTGAATAACCAAAATATGAAGGGTATCCGGTAACGAAGATAATTTTTTTTATTTCAAATCCATATTGTCCGGATAATCTGGTTATCTTTCTCCTGGAATTTAATCTATAAAAAGTAGGATACACATCAACTGATTCTACTCCTCTGATCCGGTTGTACCTTTTATGAAAACTGATGGGTGTTAATCTGGAAATAATTGCAATATATGACAATCCCCCCGGAGTGGTAAAGATAAACTCCCCCTTTTTTTTAAAACAATAGATAGCTGGGAAAAAAGTCTTTGGGGGAATTCGACATGCTCGATAAAATCTTCACATATTATATAATCAAAAGTTTCCTCCAGGAAGGGGAAAGAATGAGCATCACCACACACTTTAAGTGTATTCAAATTCCTATCTATTGCTTTAAAGTCAATATCTATGCTGACAAGATCAACATTCGATAATCTTATCCTTATATCTCTTTTGTCCCACCCGCAACCGAGATGGAGAATTTTATTCCCTTTATGGTTAATGCTTTTTAAATAGTTGAAATAGAGGGAAAAATAAGAGAATTGATCTTTAAACAGATTCTCTACAAAACTAATCTTCCCGTATTTATTCATTAATGATTTCCCGATACGCTTTAGAATGATCAGCTGCAATAACATTTATATCCAGATTTTCAATCGCAGCAATTCTTGCATTTTTCCCGAATGCATTTCTCATTTTTTTATTCCTGATCAAAACACCAATTCTTTCAGCCAGTGCAACACTGTTTCTGATCTCAACAATGAAACCATTGACACCATCCAATATGAAATCTGAAACCGCTCCGGTATTTGTTGTCACGATCGGCTTTTCCATCGCCATCGCCTGCCACACCGATTGCGGTGATGCTTCGGTAACAGATGATGAAACAAAAACATCCGCTGTCTCTAATACCGAGGGCATATCCTCTATATAACCCGTCAAATGAACATTATTCAGACCCAATGTGCTGATCTTTTTTTTTAACATCTCAATATACTTTTTCTGGGTATCGAACAATCCGCCAACAATAAAGAAATGTAGATCACTGAATTTCTGATTTAATAAAAATGCAGCATCGACAAAGTACTCAAATCCTTTATAGCCATTAACATTGCCGATGGTGACTATTTTAGTACCTGACCTTCGGGACAGTTCTTTGTTGACCTGGGAAGATTCCGGGGTAAACTGTCGCATGTCCACTCCGGCATGGATCTCGAACACTTTTTTTTTCTTCGACTGTCCCAGATAGTAGTCAGTCACTCTGCTCCCCTGTGTAATGAAGCCATTGACTAATGGCTTCAACAATTTAAATATCTTTCTAATAATAAAGGGGGCATATGTATCATTTAGATGCCATACGATCTTTTCCCCCATGATTTTTCCGGCGATCACCCCCTTCCACTGCCAGGCGCCATTGCATTGTATGATATCCGGAGACTCCTTTTTTAATACTCTGACAATTCTCAAGACATCCGGAAGGAAGGTCATTCCCCATAAAAAAAGCCCGGCAATATTTTTTGTTAGTTTACGGACCTTTATTTTTTGAAAATTTATATCTTCTCTTTCCAGTAAGGTTTCGAATTTTTCAGATCTGTCAATAGGGAAAACAACAGTAGTATCCACATCAAATTTTTCACTTAATATAGATGACATCTGAGCTACCCGAATCTGGGGACCGGCCATTCGGCCATCCATTATAATGTTAAGTACCTTAATTCTCCCCATGGTTATTCTATATTCTCACTTAAATGAAAACGTGCAATAAATGTTATTATACATATAGTCTACTCATCTTTTCAAGCCAATACATCTGAATATCAATTAGAAATTATTTTCAACTTTTACGTTTCATATTCAAACAAAAATGGCTGGTAAGGAAATACGCAAATACTCTGTTACCCAAAAAAAAATTCCCAATCGCCCCAAGTGTTTTTGGAGAGTTCCATTTTGTAACTGGTTCAATGAACCCCTCAGCTTTAAGAAGTTCCATCCATTTTTCCGGAGGTTGATGCTTATGCCATTCAATGTTTGGTGCAAAAAAATTGTGTAATTTTATACTGGGGAAAATATTCCTGCTCGAGCAGTCACAAATTAATATCTCACCTCCGGGTTTCAGCATCTCTTTCATTCTGGAAAACATACGTGAATATTTTTTCCTTGCATTTGAATCTTTCTGGAGCTCTATACACGCTTTCTCATCTAAATGATTAACAGAATTATGAAGCAGGATCATATCAAACAACTCATCCC
>DBOL01000099.1 GCA_002299555.1 Candidatus Aminicenantes bacterium UBA647 | reverse complement strand
TTCAGAATAGTAGAAAAAATAGCTGCAATAGTTACCAGTATCAGGTAAGGGAACATAATTCTGGTTATTACCACTGCATCTGCCATAATCCCTCTTGATTCAAACCCACCATAAATAAGTCCGACGATAGCTGGGGCAAATATAATACCTGTTATAGCAATAAGAACTGAGAACAAGAGAGTAAAATTAAGGATAGAAGAAGTTGATCTCCACAATTTTTCCCTGGGTGTTCTTCTGAACAATCTCATAAAGATCGGGAGAAATGCATTTTCCAGTGCATTTTCTGCTACCACCCTTCGCATCAAATTTGAAATGGTTAATCCTGCTACGTAAATATCTGTAATATTTTTTGCACCGAATAAACCAATTATTATCACTTCTCTGAAAAATCCTCCGATCCGGGATAAAGTTATTCCAAATGAAGAACTCAGAACCTTGGATTCTGTCCTTCTTGTGTCTTCAAATTTTTCAACAGTCTCCTTGTACCTGTAAAGAACAAATTTTTTGCCGTTTACCTCTATCTCATCTTCTTCAAATAATTCTGAAATTTTGTCCGCCGGCTTTCCATTTAAGAGAACAGGTCCTTTGATCTTTCTCAAAAGAAATTTTTCATCATTACCAAGTATCTTGATCTCAAACAGGAAATCTTTACCGGGGATATTCATATAATGACTGCTTAGAAATGAGTTCCCGAAAGTTGTGTTCGAAAACATCATTTCATAATTTTGTTCATCTTGAGGAGAGTGAAGATAATAAGAGATGATTTCTTCTTCTTCATTTTTAGCGTCTGTATCTGTAAGCTTAAATATTAAGTCGATAATTGTTTTAACCGGAGTTTCCACATGATCAATATTTTTGAGGTTTTTTCTCATTTCAACCAGTCGATGATCTGAATTCAGCAACTCTTCCAGGTCATGTAGCAACTTTTTTTCAGGTACTTTTATTGATGTTTTCCCATTCTTAAAGGAAATTTCCTCGAATAAAACTCTGGCACCACCGAATTTCTCCACTTCTTTTGCATTTACTATCTGGTGATCTCCGGGAAGGTCTATCTTCGGTATTAATAAGGATGGTATTCCTAATCTGGTTAATTCTTCAACAGAACCTGCACCGGCTCTTGAAACAACAATATCTGAAACTGAGTAGATTTCATCAATATTATTAAAATATTCTCTCATTATAAGATTTTTGTTGCTTTCCTGATCTATGTTCTTCTCTTTCAGAAGCTTTAAAGTATCTTCATAAGCCCTGTATTCAGCATTACTCCCCCTACCTGTCGATAATATGATTGTAAGGTCTTTCTTCTTAAGAAGTTCAGGCAATATTTCAATAACTGCATTATTTATGGTTCTCGCCCCTTTACTACCTCCAAAAAAGAAAACTACTTTGTTGCTAAGTGGTATATCTAACTTTTTCCTTATCTTAGCATTGTCTTTCAGTCTGATCATATCCCGGAGAGGATAGCCGGAATATACTCCTTTTTTCTCCGGAAAATATTTCAGGGTTGATCTGAAGGAAACGGCTATTCTGGATGCAGCTCTGGCCATAAATCTATTTAGCCGACCAGGTATTGCATTTTGTTCATGAATTAACACTTTCAACTTTAATATTGAAGCAGCGATCAGAACTGGTGCTGCCACATAACCCCCACTACCTATTATCAGATCCGGTTTAAACTTCCTTAAGATGAAAAAGCTTTTCATTGCACCTATTCCAATATACATCAGGGAAATAAGTGTCCCGAAACTTTTTATTTTTTGTGGAATTCCCTTTGAACAGACACTCTTAAATGTGATTGGTCGTTCAATATTTTTTACTATCCGGTTTTCTGCACCGTTTTCTGTTCCAATATATAAAAATTCAGAGTCAGGAGAAGCTTTATACAAAGCTTCATAAATGGCAATATTGGGGTAAACATGACCACCCGTGCCACCGCCGGTAAATATAACTCTGAGTTTTTTCATTTAGAAAATTATAGCAGAAAATCTATTTGATATGTATTCCAAAAATTCTCTATTTCATTTATTTATATTAACACTCGGCAGATCCTTTTTTGAAATATCCCCGTAAAAAAGTGCCATTGATTGATTAATGTCCGGATAATCCCGGAGAATCATATTCAGATCATCGGTTTTAACCATATTTATTTCATCAATTATCTTCTCTAAACTTCGATGTTCACCGAAATAAATATCCCCACTAACATTAAATCTCATTTTTGAAACATTATTTTCGAGGCTTAAGATAATTGAGGTCTTAATATGATCTTTAGATTTTTCTAATTCTTCCGGTTTTATCCCTTTCAGCATAAGAACTTTCAATTCTTCCCTGACCGCATTGAAATAATCATCAGTTTTCTTAGGGTCAGTAATAGCATAAATCATATGGACACCGAATTCTTTATATGAATCAATGAAAGAACTGATCGTATAAGCAAGCCCCTTCTCTTCCCGGATCTTCTGGAACAATCTTGAACTCATTCCTGCACCTAATATATCATTGAGGATCATATATTTATATCTTTCTGAGCTTGTTATCGGGATAGATTTAAATCCGATCACAGAATAAACCTGCTTCAGACTTTTGTTTGAATGAAGATAGACCCCGCTTTTAAAAGATTGTCTGTTTTTTACTGTTTGAATTGGATCTGAATGCTTAAAGTCCAGGAGATTTTTATTAGCATTTGTAATTATTTCTTCATGATCAATATTACCAACACAACTGAGTATGATATTTGAAGGAATATAAAGCTCTCTGTATTTTTTATCAACAAAATTTCTTTTCAACTCTGAAACACTTTCCTGTGTGCCTGCAATTGGAAGTCCTACACCGGAATTGCCGAACACTTCCCGGTAGAATAGTTCAAATGTTTTTGAATCCGGATTATCATCACCTTCTTTGATCTCCTGACTTATAACATTTTTTTCTTTAGAAAATTCTGATTTATCAAACTTTGATCTGAACACAATATCTGTTAAAAGATCGAATGACTCAGAAAATTTTTCATCTATCGATTTAATGTAATATTGAGTGATCTCACGGCTGGTGAAGGCATTCATTCGCCCTCCCAGCCTGTCTGAGATATCTGCGATCTCACTTTGTGTATATTTATTGCTTCCTTTGAAAAGCATATGTTCTATCAGATGGTGTAAACCGTTATTACTCACTGATTCATTGCAGGAACCGCTTTTTAAAGTATAACTTAAAGAAAAAGATGGTATTTGTGAATATTCTTCAGTTAATATCGTTAATCCGGATTCGAGTATAGTCTTTTTCACAGTTAATCAATAAATAGATCAAACAATAAAACTCTATTTCATATTAGGCAGTTGCAAACCATACCCTTTCTTCTTGTCTTCTGCTTTTAACAGGAATGCAAATACAACTGCTAAAACAGTAAGTGCAATGAATATCAGCCAGGTGTTTGTATAATCATATTTCACAGCTTGTCCGGCTGAAATAGCCTCTGCAACACCGGGGTTCAACTTATCAAGAACAACTCCAACGGCGAATGGAATACCCATTAATCCCCAATTCTGTACCCAGAATATAGTTGCAAATGCAGTGCCTAATTGTCTTTCCGGAATTATTTTAGGAACTGAAGGCCACATTGCTGAAGGTACAAGAGAAAACCCGATCCCGAGAAGGATCGCATTAAGGACAGCTATCCAGATGCTTGTGACAAATGGGAGATAATAGATCACATGAACTATAACAAGGATAAATGATCCCAGGACCATCATTGATGCGCCTTTACCCTTTTTATCATAAATACTTCCAAATAGAGGTGTTAAAAATATTGTTCCAAATGGAACCAGGCTTGGGATAACTCCAGCCCATGTCTCTGAAACACCGAACTTGTTTACCATCAGATCCGGCCCGTATTTATAGAACGGGAATACAGCTGAATAAAAGAGGACACATAATGCAGCAATATACCAGAATCCCCTGTTAAAAAAGATAACTTTCAGATCGCTGAATTTAAACTTATCTTCTTCTGAATCAGATTCAGAAGCCAGTTGAGCATCAAGTTTCTTATCCATTATGTTATAAGTGATAAAGGTGATAAGGCCTATGTTCAGGAACAGGAATCCGAAAAGTACAGGAGTAGATACATTAAACATTTTGGCTATTTTTGCACCGAAGAACAGGGGAACAAAAGATCCGAGACGCGCAATAGCTACCTGCAGGCCCATTGCGAGGGCCATCTCTTTTCCTTTAAACCATTTAACAATTGCTTTGGAGGCAGTAATTCCGGCATATTCAACACCAACGCCGAATAGTGCAAATCCAAATGATGCATAAAAAACTCTTATATCAAGTCCTAATATTGTTGCATCAGGAGCAAAATTTCCTACAAATGCATAATATTTTATCCCTGCCCCTATAACCATGGTTATTGCTGAAGTAACAGAACTGAACCTTATCCCGAATTTATCCAGGAGGATCCCGACAATTATCAGCATTACTAGAAATACATTAAACCATCCATATGCACTGACAACCAATCCGTAATCTGTGCTGTTCCAACCAAGTGAACTTTTTTCAATAATGGTTTTAAGGGGGGAAATCACCTCGGTAAATAAATAACCTGTAAACATTGCAAATGAAACTAAGAACATTGCAGTCCAACGTGCTCTTGGTGAATCTTTTAAAGTTTGAGTTATCTGTTCGGTCATTCTTTCTCCATTACTACATTATTTTTGTAATACATATTAACATTACGGGGAAAAAATATATACATATCAAAGAAAAAAAAATATGGTTTGTGAAATTTGAATAATATTTACTTTTGAGAATTGTCACATTAGTTTCAGGAGAGTCATAGTTTCCATGTGCGCAGTCTGAGGAAAAAGATCGATCAAAAGCATTTTTTCTATTTTATATCTGTTGTTAACAAAGTAACTGAGATCTCTTGAGAGAGTTGCAGTTGAACAGGATATGTTTATGATCGTTTCAGGTTTGATCTTTAAGATCTTCTTAATTACATCCTTAGGAATTCCGGACCTTGGAGGATCAATTATAATTGTATCCGCTTTAGGGAAGTCGAATTTTTCAACCGGCATTCTGAGGAATTCTGCTTCTTTAAATGATCTTTGAGCAAGCTCAACCGATCTTTTACTATTCTCGATTCCTATCACTCTGTCAGAATGTTTTAGAAGGAGAGGTATAAAAAATCCATTGCCTGTATACAGATCAATGGATAATCCACTTTTTTTCATCCATGAATCTATAATATTCAACATATTTTCCCACTGAAATCTGTTTACCTGGAAAAATGTATCAGGAGAAATAGTATAATTGATCTTTCCTATTTCCAAAACTGATTCGCTCTTGTATTCGACACCTTTCCAGGAAAAGACAGTATTCTCAAAACTATCAAGAATTTTAATATCTTCAGGTCTGGGTTTATCCGAAAGATGAACGTACAATTTTTTATCAGTATTATTGAAAAATATATCAAGCTGATGAAAGAACGGCATCCCCTCCATATTGTTCCATCTATTGATAAATCCATTTATCTCCTGAGCAACGATAAGGCAGGAGTCAATTTGAATCACATCGTTCGTCCCTTTTTTTATCATACCTATTTTTCCATTAGGCAGTACTTTTAATTTTGCTCTCGCACGATATTGATATTCAGGAGATCTGACGGACTCAATGTGAACTGATTCAAGTTTCCCTATCCTTTTCAGATCATCTGTTAAAATGTCATTTTTTATCTTGATCTGGTCTTCGTACTTAAGGTGTGAAAGAACACAGCCCCCACACTCACCATAATATTCACAATCCGGCACGATCCTTTTTTTATAGGGTTCTGTGATCTCAATAACACTTCCCCAATTAATGCCCTTTGCTCTCTCTCTGATTATGTATTTAACTGTTTCTCCGGGGACGACATAACTCAACAGGACAATTCCCTCCTCCGATCTAATGAGCCCAAAGCCCCCGTTAACTATTTTTTCAACTTTTCCTTCTCTATTCATTTTATCCATGCAAAAGTATTATAACAGGTTGACTTTTTTGTGGTAATAGTCCTAAAATTAAAATGTGGAAGATTCAAAGATCATTGAGATCCTCCGAATTTTGGAGAATATATCACACATAAAAGATATTGATACTTTATTGGAGCAGGTTCTTCTTGAGGCGAGGAAAATTGTAAATGCCGAGGCTGGGTCAGTTTTCCTGATAAAAAAGAACTATCTTTCTTTTGAGTATGTTCAGAATGATTTTCTCCATGGTGATTATGAGAACAGCAGTGATTATATGTATACAAAGAAAAAGATCCCTGTTGATAATAAATCTATAGCCGGCTATGCAGCTCTTACAAAAAAGTCACTGATCATCGATGATGTTTATAATATTTCCATCAATAAACCATACTCATTTAACAGCCGTTTTGACAAGTTATCAAATTATATTACAAAATCTGTCCTTACAGTTCCATTGATAAATAACAGGGAAAAGGTCATTGGCGTGTTTCAGATCATAAATGCAAAAGACAAAAATGGAAAGGTTATATCATTTACAGAGGATGATTCATTTCTTGCTGATCTATTTGCAAAGCAGGCAGTTATTGCGATCGAAAAAGCAATAATGACGAGAGAAATAATTTTGAGAATGATCAGTATCGCAGAATTAAGAGATCCCCAGGAGACAGGAGCTCATGTTAATCGGGTGGGAGCTTATTCGGTAGAAATTTATAAGCATTGGGCAAAAAAGAATGGAATTACTGAAAAAGTGATTAATTATAATAAAGATATTCTCAGGATAGCTGCAATGCTTCATGATGTTGGAAAAGTTGCAATAAGTGATTCAATTTTAAAGAAAAAAGGTAAACTTTCTGAAACTGAATATGAAGAAATGAAGTTTCATACAATATATGGTGCACGACTTTTCAGTAATTCAGGCTCAGAATGGGATGATATGGCAAGGGAGATCAGCCTTAACCACCATGAAAAGTGGGATGGAAATGGATATCCCGGATGTATCAATGATCTGAAATGTGAGGAACTGAATCTTGGAAATGGGAAAAAAGGTGATGATATTCCTATCTATGCGAGAATTGTAGCTCTGGCGGATGTATTTGACGCATTAATGTCACAAAGATGGTATAAAGAGCCCTGGCCTGAGAAAAAAGTTTTTGATTTCATTCACGAAGAGAGTGGCAAGCATTTTGATCCTTCAGTAGTTGAATCATTTATTCAGGTTAAGGATAGGATAATTTCTATCTGGGGCAAATTTAATTAAAATATTTTTCCGGGGTTAAGCAGATTCTCAGGATCAAAAACACCTTTGATCTTTCTGAAAATTTCGATCTCCCTTTCACTATATTGGTAGCCGAGAAATTCTTTTTTTGATAATCCGATTCCATGTTCTCCGGAAATAGTCCCTTTTACAGAGATCACATATTTGAAAATCTTATCCAGGACTATTTTTGAATTTTCAACCTCTCTTTTATTTGAAGGGTCGATCATTACATTGGTATGAATATTCCCGTCACCCAGATGTCCGAACATCACAACATTTATATTATATTCATCTGCAAGCCCGGATATGTATTCTATGGCATCAGGGACATTCCCTATTGGTACAGCAATATCTTCATTGATCTTTTTTGGTTTCAGGCTGGAGATTGCAGGCGATAGATTTCGCCTTATACTCCATAATTCCTCCATATCATCTTCATTATCCGCGATCTCTATATCATTAATTCCGAATTCTGATGCTAATTGTTTCAAACTATTAAGCTTGTTAGCAATCTCTTCTTTGCCGCCATCAAGTTCAAGTAGTACAACTGAGTTAATACTACTATCTTTTTCAGTCTGCAGGTATTTGTTTACAGCATCAAGTGATGTCTTATCAATAAATTCTAGAACAGAAGGTGATAAGTTGAATCTTATAATTTTCATTATAAAATCAGCTCCGGATCTCATGGAGCTGAATCCAACACGGATAAGGATTCTACTTTCAGGCTTAGGTATTACTCTGAGGATAATTTTTGATAAAACGATCAAAGTTCCTTCCGATCCTACAATGAGCTTTTTAATGTCATACCCGGATACATCTTTGATCGAATAAGAGCCGAACTTCACTTTCTCTCCGTTCATTAGAAAACCCTCAACCGCCATAACGTAATCCGAAGTGACACCATATTTGAAACATCTGGGGCCACCGGCATTTTCCGATACATTTCCTCCAATAGTAGAATTCTTCAAACTTGCCGGATCAGGAGGATAGAATAAACCTCTGCTTTCACTCACTTCAATTACTTTACTTGTAATTACACCCGGTTCAACTTCCATCAGAAGGTTTTTTTCGTCAAATCTGATGATCCTGTTCATCCTGGAAAATGCTAACACAATACCTCCCTCTACCGGGACAGAACCGCCTGAGTAACCTAATCCGCCACCTCTCGGTGTAAGAGGGATTTTAAATTTTGAGGCAATTTTCAGGATATTTGAGATATCTGATTCATTCTCAGGGAAAGCAACAATATCAGGTTTTTTTTTAATACCTGTAGAATCATATGAATAGGACAAAAGATATTCTTCACTTGTTTTTACTTTTGTCGAACCGATTTTTTTGCGTAGAAGATCTGCTATATTATTAACTCCCATTTTGAGATTATATTTAATCATTTTTTCCCGGTCAAGTAATTAATAAAAGTTGATGAAATTAATTTGACAAATACTTATCAATTATATAAAATTTTTCTAATGGACGGATTTAGCAAATTCATAACTGAATACAAAAAAGGCGATATTATATGCAAAGAAGCAGATCTCCAGGAACACTTTTTTATAATCAACAAAGGTAAGGTCCAGGTAAAGTTTGAAGAAAAGGATCTGGTGCTGATAACTTTATCTAAAGGTGATTTCTTCGGAGAAGATTCGCTGCTTGCTAGTCAACTTGCACATTATACAGTTGAAGCTATTGAAGATTCTAAGATAATTAAAATTCCTGTACCTTCATTAAGTGAAATGATGAAGAAGAATAAGGATATATCTTTTAAAATTCTTAAAAAACTATCAGAAAAAAACACAAAAACCGTTGACAGTCTGATAATGATGCAAAACAGACAAAAGATCGATCTTGGAGATGAAGGACTTCCCGACCCTCCGGAAATCGAAACAGAAGAATTAACTGCTGAAAAGCTTAATCCGGGTTTGAAAGTTTATCTGGTAATTCAACGATCTAACCGTGTCGTTCAGCTAACAAAGAATTCAACATCGATAGGACGAAGAGATTACACAACCGGTTTTGTACCGGATGTTGATCTTACAAAAGAAGATGAAGAGAAATATATTTCAAGAAAACACTCTTCGATCTCTTTTTCAGAAGATGTTTTTTACATATCTGAGGAACCCGGTGCTGTCAATGGTACTTTCCTGAATGGGAACAAACTGAATACCGGTGTAAAATATGAACTGCACAACGGTGACGAGATAACACTTTGTCACCTGAATATGATATTCAAGTATTAAGTAATACCGTTCACAAAGCCCCATTCTTTATCATGATAATCTATATATAATTCATTTCCTTCCGGAACCCAATCGCATCTTTTTTTCAATTTCTCACCTCTAATTAATTTTGAACCCTGTCAAGATCTTCACTATAAGTTATCTTTAAATTCAGTGGATCACCATCCACTAATGCAACATCTGATATTTTATAATGGATGATCATTGAGCAATCATCGGTAAATGTGTCGATGGAGTCCTCTTTGGCCTTCGAATGTGCTTTTAAGATCACTCCCCTCCTGAATCCCTGTGGTGTTTGAACTCTTTTGATCTTATCTCTGTCAAGATATCTGTCAACATTTCTGCTATCACTAGTTTGTATTAATGTGTCTGATGATTCAATAACAGGTGCAACAGCCTGATTCACATCCAAACCGGATAAAACTTCGGTAATGAGGTCAGATGATAAGAATGGCCTTGCAGAGTCATGTATCAGAATATTTTCATGATCATTTCCTGATGCGAATACACCTATCCTGGATGATAATTGCCTTGTTGAACCTCCCTGAAGTATTTTTGATACTTTTGAAAATTTTTTCTCCGCAACAAGTTTTTTTGTGATTTCAATAATATCGGGGTGGCTTACAATATAGATCAGGTCTATGTCCGGATGTTCCTGGAATCTCTTTATTATCAGTTCAAGGATGTTTTCTTTTCCGATCATCAATAATTGCTTGGGAATATCCTTATTCATTCGAGATCCTGAGCCCCCGGACATAATTATTGCAAGATTTTTCATATATTGATTTTATCACTTGATGATATATTTTTCATATTTTCATCTATTTATAATTTCATTTAAATGAGCTAAGGATATTTTCGTTTTGTCTCCATTAACATTCATTGCTAAAGTTTTTCTACTCTTCCCAGGAGGTAACTTTTTTTCTGATTTTCTTCTGTTCACTATGTTTCTTTTTACTCTCGAGCCTTACAAAATCTGAAGAGTATGTCTTTTTGGTTGCAATTCTCTTTTTAGGTTTGAGCAAAGCCTTTCTTATCATTTCAACAAGACGCTGAATTGCATCCTGCCGATTTTTCTCCTGATCTCTGAACCTTTTTGCTTCAATAACAATGAATCCATCATTTGTTATTCGACTCCCTCCTGTTTTTATCAACCTGATCTTGGTCTCCTCGGGAAGGTTTTTATTTCCATTTATATCAAACCTTAATTGAACAGCAGTCGAAACTTTATTTACATTCTGCCCACCTGGACCGGATGCCCTTATGAACTTAAACCTCAAGTCCCTCTTCCTTATGAACAGATCCCCTTTTATATTTATCATTTTAATTTACTGTTTAATACGGAATTCCATCATTAGAGGCAGATGGTCTGAGCTGCTGATATTAAAAACATCTGTACCTACCAGATCAATATACTTTTTTGTAAAAAATATATAATCCAGCTTCCTGTCTGTTGATTCAGATGGAAATGTTTTTTCACGATTTTTTATTCCATCTGATGCATAAATCAAGCTCTCTTCTTCCAGAAATATCGTTATTGTTCTGTCCTCGCTGTAATCCGTGCCCGGTTCGTCAGAAAAATTACACATCTTCAAAGCATAAGGAGGGACACAATTAAAATCTCCTAATATAATCACCGGGCCATTGTTCATATGTACTTTTTTATAATAATTAACAACAAATGCAGCTTGTTCCTGACGGATTTTTTTATCAAATGCCTCCAGATGAATGTTTAAAATTACTAATTTTTTATCATCAATTATGATTTCTATTTCCTGAATAAGCCTGTCGAGATAAAATTTATCATAATAAAAGGGATTTGGAGGCCTTTTCAGTTCGATCCTCTTATTACTTAAAATCGGGAACATAGAAATAACAGATTGCCCGGAAACCATTTTTTTAAAATGAGCTGATGGAGGCCAATAAGGAAACGGGATGTATCTCTTGTTCCAGTTAATCGCAAAAGCATTATAAATAAATTTCAGGTGATTTGATAAATATTGTGATTGGTCAACATGATAAGACCTGTGAGAATTAAAATCTATTTCCTGAAAACAGACAATGTCAGGTTTTATATCTCTTATTAGGTTGGAAAACAAATTAAGATTCCTTGTGAAAAATTCTTTAGAGGATCTAACAGAAAGGTTATTTCTCATTCCTGAAAAATATCCGCAATTAAAAGTTATAATTTTAAACCTGTCATTTTCCCGTGAAGAATCTTCGAAATCATCAGAATATTTATTTATTCCTGACAACCTGCCTTTAGATACAATTCCGGAGCCTGCCCATAAAAAGAATAGAGCAATTCCAATTATTAAAGCGAAGATAATGTATAAAATTATTTTTATTAATACTCTCATTTTTTTATCATGTATTCATTTTTACAATAAAATTGGTATAAAAGATCAGTTGGGATAAATTATATATTATTAGAATAAAACAAGAAAGACAGGTCTTAGTTAGGTGAAGTTATTGCTTTCCTGTCTGCACGGAAAGGGGTAAAACTCATTAGAGTTGAATCGATCTTCTTAACATACTTTAAATTATTATATTTATATCCGTTATTGTATAAATGAATAGCCCTTTTAAGGTCTCCTTTCGATTCATCATAATAAATCTTCAGAACCTGAAGACCGAGATCAATATTGTATGGTATATCAAAGATATTATCTCTCTTAATGTTCAATTCGTCTTCCCAGACAGCAAGATTTATCTGCATCAGGCCATAGGCACCTCTATACGAAATAGCTTTAGGATTAAAATTACTTTCAACCTGAATTATACTTAAAACAAGCTCCGGTTTAAATTTATATTTTGAACTTTTCGTATAAACTGAATCGAGGATATTTGAATATAAAGGATATCTTGTAGAAAATGCATTGATCTTGTATTCCATGAAATTATAATTGGTCAATTTAAGATCTTTTAGCCTGTTGCTTGTGATAGTTTCTTTCAGATTTTTCTTCAATATAACAAGATCTTTCTTATCTTTTACGTAATTATCATTAATTTCAATCAGGCCATAAAACAAACCTGCAAGTCCCACAAAAAAAAGCGAGATGATCATAATTGAGAATCTTCTAATATTTTTTTTAACCATATTTTGACGATTATAAATTATTAAAAAAAAAAAATCAAGTCTATAACTGGATAGATAGCTTCAGACCCTTGTTTGTAACTGTATTTCAGGCTTTAATTATTTTTACCGTTAATATTTAAGATCAAGCCATCCGAACCATATCGGATGTTCCCTGACATACCATTCAAGTATATTGCCCAATATTTTTTGCTTATCTTCAGGAATAACATTTGAAGCTATTTTTCTAAAATGGAGGGTCATATTCTCTTCTCCGGTAAATTCGAGAGCATCAGAACAAAGAGTTTGAAGTTCATTTCTTATCCTTCCTGAATCAGAAATTTTTACCGGCCTGTTCTTGTAATCCTCTCCATACATAAACCTGTTAAGCAGAGGGCTGAACACTAATCTACTCTCTTCAAAATTTTCCATCAGCCTTAAAGTAAAAACAATAATCTTCTCTCCACGTGGAGAAGCCAGCCTGACACCGACTTTATAAATACCATCTTCGACTTTCTCAACACCAGCATGTCCGGAGTAAGGATCGGGGCACATAAAACCTGAAACAGCAAGTACATCCCATTTCTTCTCGGGGAAAAAATCATCAGCATTAATTGACCCTTTTTTTATCGGGATCTGTGCTTCAATTCCCTCAAGGATTTCTTTTTTGAATTCTTCAATTTTTTCATTGCCCGGATTCTCTCCCAGAACTTTCGAAAGCTCCTCTTCAAAATTATCTCCATATATATTCAATGACATTATATTCTGTTCTTTTTTGTATGGAAGCTTGAAACTTGATGTGAAAATATTCAGAAAAGCCTCAATATCTAGTACCGGAGAAAGGCTTGCAGCCTGAACAGCCTCAGCGGAGGCGGCATATCCGTCACATAACAGCACATTTATATTTCCATCATTATCATCCCAGGCTTTAACTGAATAGACCGGCGCATATGTTCCTGAATCTGTAAAAGCTTTCATCCCTGTCGGCAGTTTCCAATCATCATCAATAAGATTTACACCGACATCTTCCCACTCTTTCCATAAGTCCCCTATTCTGTCAGTTCTGCTGGAACCACGTAAGGTCCATACATGAATATTCTCCCGTTTTATTCCCGGATAGGTATTCTCAATAACATCAACGATCATTTTCCTGGGGGTTCTGAAGTTTATGAGGACTGACATCTCTTCTCCCTTTCTGACAACTTCCTTTGGTAAAAATATATTTCCCACATATCCTTCATACGGTTTTGTTATCCGGAGAGGCTGATCAAAAAGGTGTAATATCGACATTGGGCCTGATTCCTCTCCCAATGCAAATCTTGAAGTATTCTCGAGAGTATCTATAGCAGCTCCCCATATAGTGATGCCCTTCACTTTGATATCAGAATAAAATTCTTCCCAGCAATATTCCGGATCGTTCAGGAGTTTTACAACAAGGTTGTCGAGAAATTTTGCAACCTCCGGCCTTGCGTAAACCCTTCCGAATCCAAGTTGCGGGTTAGATCCCATTTCAGGAGTCTCACCGGCCTTAGGCATTAATCCTTCTCCTAAGGA
>DBOL01000054.1 GCA_002299555.1 Candidatus Aminicenantes bacterium UBA647 | reverse complement strand
GAAAGATTTTTAAAATATAGTATTGCTACAGATCTTTTTTTCTGAACCGGAGGACCTTTTTTCAGGATCATACTTCCAAAAAATGATATTAATAGTATTAATCCAATAAATAACCCGATCTTTAAGAGGCCGGTCTTCTTTATCGATCTCTCTAGTTCACTTATTAACGTCCCTTTTGTGTAAACTTTGTCCTCAAGGTCCCGATAAATATCGGAACAATCCTGATATCTTTTCGCTCTATCTTTAAAAAGACACTTCAGGATCACATTATTGTAAAAAGACGGTAATTTATCTATAATTTCATCTGGGAATTCAGGTTCTTCATTTACATGTTTTTGAAGATAACCATAATCGGAGTCTGACTGGAACAACTCTTCCCCTGTGACCATCTCATACATAATAATTCCAAGAGAATATATGTCGGATCGTTTATCAGCCACTTCCCCTTTCCATAGCTCAGGTGGAATATATTGAGGTGTTCCGATCACAAGCCCTGTATGGCTTACGTTTTCTTCTTTGATCGATTTGGCAAGACCAAAATCTGTTATATAAACATGATCATTTTCATCGATCATTATATTCTGAGGTTTAAGATCCCTGTGGATTATCTCTTTTTTGTGAGCTGCAGACAGACCGTTGCAAATTGCTTTAGATATCTTTATTGCTTTTTCAATTTCGATCGGGCCATCATTTTTAACAATATCTTTCAGTGTTCTTCCGCTTATGAACTCCATTGAAATAAATTTTGTCCCGTCTACTTCACCGAAGTCATAGATCCTGCTCACATTCTCATGCGTAATTTCGCGGGCAAGAAGTATCTCCTGTTTGAATCTGGAGATCATTTTCTTGTTCATCAGGAATTCCGGGCGTATCATTTTCAGTGCAACATCAATATCAAGTACACTATCATGAGCTTTAAATACCTGCCCCATTCCCCCCTTGCCTAATACGGAAATCATTTTGTACCTTTCTCCGAAACTCTCACCATTTTTAAAATCAAGAATTTTTGTGTTATTTAACTTATGTGTAAAATCATTCCGGGTGATCTGCAGATCTGACCCAATAATGCTTTGTCCGCATTTTTCGCAATAAAGACTGTCATCAGAAACATCATTTTTACAATTGCTGCAGATCATACTTGTTTTCTACCAATTCAGAATAGTAAAGTCAATCTATAGCTATGTTTTCGGTTCTTATTCTTTACATTTTATCAGCAGCTTTCAGGGAAGTGCAGTAAGGTTGAAATATAAATGATCTAAATAAAAAAAAATTTTAATAAAATAAAAATGGAGATATCAGATTCTATGTTTAAGTATCACAAGTTGCTTTTCGGTATCGGTCAAATATTTTCCTACAAACTGCGGGTCCCCATCCTTCCACATATTGTAAAATCTTTTATAAGATTTTATAGCCTTCCCTGTCCAACCTCTTCTCTGATAGATCTTTCCCAGATAATAAAAACTTTTTGCAAAGAGATCGCCCCTGTATAATCTTCCAAATGTAAGTTCCTGAATTTGCAAAAAATATTTCTCAGCTTCGCTGTTATTATTCCGGTTGTAGTAGAAAAGTGCTGAATTATAAATATATACAATTGTAAAATGATAACGTTTCCTATGTTTGGAAAGTGCTAATGTTTTTAAATAAAATTCTTCCGCTTCTTTGATCTTACCTCTTTTTTCTTTAAGCTTTGCCATTAAATGGTAATAGCGCCGGAGAGATTGTTTCCTAAAAATACTATTATTTGCTGAGAACTCTAATTTTTCTAACAACAGATCTGAAAAATTAAGATTGCCTGAAGCAATTTTGCCAAGTATTTCTAAAGTGAGATATATTTCCTCGATTGCAGGAAAATTTTTAAACTCGGATTTATCTACATTTTTTAGTTCTTCGATCGCTTTTTCGATCTGACCGGTTCCAAGATAAAAATATACCAATTCAAACTTTAAGCTATTTTTTTCACCAATATTAACTACTCTTCCTATTTCTTCCTTCAATAATTTTTCAAATTCTGCGAATTTTCCATTATAGTGAAAAAAATATTTCAGTCTGGTCATATCCGGGATATATTTAATATCAGAATTTTTTTTTATTGAATTCATCAACTTTTCAGCATTAATAAAATTATCATTTAGAATATTAATTGTGCTTTTGTTATATTTAATTTCTGAATTTATTTGTTTTGACAAGACATTTTGCTGATCAACTATAAGTGAAGCCTGGCTAAGATTATTCTCTAAAATATAAAGCTCGTATTTAATTCGTAATACTTCCACCAGGTTTAAATCTCCATTTGCAGCTTCATATTCAGCTAGAATTTCTTCTGCCTGTTTAAATTGCTCCTTGCCTTCATGACAAATGATCAATTCATCTAATGCCAAGATATTACTTTTATCCTCATTTAACACTTTTGATAAATGTGAAATACCCTTATCCCACTCTTCAAATATCCTATAGAACAACCCTTTATGGAAATTTGCTTCAATGTCATCAGGATATACATCAAGAATTTTCTGATATGAATCCAGAGCTTTCTGATAGGTTGTTTGTTTTTCCCCGTAATAATCACCATAGATCAGATATTTTTCTCTGATTGATAATTTATCAACAAACTGAATCGTTTTTTCAAAATATTTTTTCCTGTTATCCCAGTCCTCCAAAAGAGCATAGGACCATGCCATATTCCTGTACGACATGGCGAATTCAGGATCAATATCAATTGCCTTCTGGTATTCCACGAGGCTCTCCTTAAAATTCCGCTCATTAAATAAACGTTTACCAGTTATATAGAAGTTTAAAGCTTCCTGGGATGAAGTTGTTATCGATTCGACCTCATTGTCGATATCGGCAAATATCTCATTCTCAGTAAGGTTGAGTCTTCTCTTCAGCCCGGTTGTTAATCTGTCTATGGCAGGAAAGATATTATCCATTGTGGCATCGACATAATCTGTGCTGAGAATTTCCCCTGAGTCAGAATCTCTTAATTTCATCGTTATCCTGAGGTTATCGCCTGAATTTATAAAACTGCCCTGAACAAAGAAGTTTACACTTACCTGATCTCCGAGATCTTTGAACAGTTTTTCATCAATAAAAGAAGATCTCAGATAGTTCGATTCCTGCAGGATATTAGACACCTTCTCTTCAGATAGAACTTTTATATATTTAGATTGCCCGAGATCTGTATTTAGAAGTTCGGCAAGTGAATAGCTGAAATGATCAAGATCCTTCATACCTGAAAGATTCTTAAAATATAGAATAGCTACTGATCTTTTCTTTTGTACCGGCGGCCCTTTTTTCAGTATAAAGCTCCCGACAAATGAAATTATCAATATCAGTAATAATGAGAATCCGATCTTTGAAGGGCCGGTTTTTTTTATCGATCTTTCGAACTCATTAAGAAAGGTTCCGGTAGAATAGAGCCTGTCCTTTATATCCCGGTGCATCTCCCCGCAATCCTGATATCTGGCCTCCCTCTCCTTTGCCAGACATCTCAGGATCAGCTGCTTGAAAAATGACGGGAGCTTATCTTTAATAGCGGGAGGGAATACAGGCTTTTCACTCACATGTTTTTGAAGATAGCCATAGTCAGAATCGGACTGGAATAACTCTTCCCCTGCAACCATTTCATACATGATAATACCAAGAGAATATATATCCGATCTTTTATCAGCTCTCTCCCCTTTCCATAATTCAGGTGGAATATACTGGGGAGTTCCGATAACAATACCAGTATGACCAAAATCCTCTCTTCTCACCGACTTTGCAAGGCCGAAATCAGTTATATATACATGATCATTGTCATCGATCATTATATTTTGAGGTTTAAGATCTCTGTGGATTATCTCTTTTTTATGGGCAGCCTCAAGCCCGCTGCATATGGCCTTTGAGATCTCTATTGCTTTTTCAACTTCTATAGGACCGTCATCCTTTACAATTTCCTTAAGAGTTCTGCCACTAATGAATTCCATCGAGATAAATTTCGTCCCCTCCACTTCACCGAAATCATATATCCTGCTCACATTCTCATGTGTTATCTCACGCGCGAGAAGGATCTCCTGCTTAAAACGTGAGATCATCCTCTTGTTCAAAAGGAATTCCGACCGGATCATTTTCAGAGCAACATCAATGTTGAGCTCTCTGTCATGAGCTTTGAATACCTGCCCCATTCCACCTTTTCCTAATTCAGAAATGATCTTATACCTTTCCCCGAAACTATCACCATTTTTAAAATCAAGAGACTTAGCGTTGTTCTGCTTAAGTGTGAAATCATTCCGGGTGATCTGCATATCAGAGCCGATAAGGCTTGCTCCGCATTGCTCACAATAAAGGCTGCTATCAAGGACATCATGCTTGCAATTACTGCAGATCATAATTAAAATTTAACAATTTGGATTAGAAAAGTCAATGTATAACTACAGTTTGCCCGCATTTTGATTAAATGATACAATGCGGCAATGGGAAAAAACAAAGTAAGGGCATCTTTTATCAGCCTCGGTTGTTTTAAAAATATTGTCGATACCGAAGTACTCGGAGGAATGCTTGAGAAAAAAAACATAAAACTGGTCTCACCTTATGAGGAGACAGATTGGGTAATAATAAATACATGTGGATTTATAAGAGATGCAAAGGAAGAGAGCATTGATGAGATACTTGCGGCATTTGAAAAAAAAGAGGCAGGAAACGTTAAACATGTTGCAGTATTCGGATGCCTGATCGAAAGATATTACGATGATATTCAGGAGTCATTTAAGAACGCCGACATCCTCTGGGGAGTTAATGGGATTGAAGAACTTTCAGACCTTATATCAAAGAACGAGAAAAAGGAATATAAAGAAAGTGAACTTTTCCTCTACAATGATTCTCACAAAAGGATAATAACGACAACTCCGAACTCAACATTCATAAAAATATCTGAAGGTTGTAATATGAAATGTGCATTCTGTTCTATTCCTGGTATAAGGGGAAAATTCAGATCCAGAGATCTCGACTCACTCATTAGAGAAGCTGAGGACTACAAGGAAAGAGGATTCCAGGAGATCAATCTGATTTCTCAGAACTCTACCTACTTCGGAAAAGATATGGAAAAAATATCACAATTCCCCGAACTTCTTAATCAATTATCAGGGATAGGGTTTGATTGGATCAGAGTACTCTACCTTATGCCTGAAGATGTTGATGACAGCATGATCAAAGCATTTGAGAATCGTTCAATTCTCCCCTATTTTGACCTGCCTTTCCAGCATGTTGCAGAAAATGTACTTAAAAAAATGTACCGTGGAAACGGTGTCTATAATAATTCAGAGTTGATCAGGAAGATAAGGGATCAATTCTCTGATCCGGTCATCAGATCCTCTTTTATTGTCGGATTTCCCGGAGAAGAGGAAAATGATTTTGAAGAACTGGTTTCCTTCGTTGAAGAGAACAGAATTGAAAGAGTTGGAGTATTTGGATACTCGGATGAAGAGAACACAAAAGCTTTTGATCTTAAGGAAAAAATTGATCCTGAAACTATTGAAGAAAGAAAGGAAAAAATACTCGATATCTCAGACAAGAATCTTGAAGCATATAATAAATCTATCCTGAATACAGAGATGAGTTTCCTCCCTCTCGGTCCCTGGGATAACAATACAACAATAGGAAGAATATCATCCCAGTCTCCTGAAACTGACGGACTAACAAAAGTTGAGATCCCTTTTACAGAAGATTATTCTATATATAAAATAAAGGTCAAGGGATATGAACACGAATTGATATCAGGTGAAAAAATATGAAAAAATTTGCAATTTTTTATGCTACATTTTTTAATGTCGGGAAATTTCCATTTGCCCCCGGAACCTTAGCTTCCGGTGTTACGATGGTAATTGTTTTTTTATTCAACTATTTCTTTCAACCTGATCCGGTAATTATGATAACAGCGATAGTAATAATCTTTCTTTCCGGAATTATCCCATCCAGAATTACTGAAGAACAATTAGGACATAAAGACCCTCATGAAATTGTTATCGATGAAGTTGCAGGCCAGATGGTCTCACTTCTTTTCCTGCCGGCTGTTTTAAGTTTGAAAAGTATGGCAGCATACATTGCCGGATTCTTTATATTCAGATTCTTTGACATTCTGAAGCCCCCCCCGGTCAAACAAGCAGACCAGATCAAAGGAGGATTCGGGATAATGATTGATGATATCCTTGCCGGCTTATATTCTCTTGGAACTATCCATCTTTTGATATATATTTACAAATTGATATTTTAGCCTGTCAATTTTCCCTTGAGACCAATAGGTTAGGGAAGAAATCCAGCTTCTCCCCATAAGGATTAAACACTGTCATCGAAATTCTGTCTGAAGTTGCATCAAAGATGAATATATTCTCCTGGGATGAATAATAATAGGCACCTTTTTCAGCCCAATTGTTTTCGGGCCTGTTCTTATTCCCCTTCCAGAATTTATTCCAGGGAGAGGATTCTTCACTATAATATGGAGCTCCTGCGCCTCCTGAAACAATATACCATGTTGAATGTTTAAGATCCGATAGTGGAGAATAATTATCTTTTTCACCCGGTTTCCCGATCGGAACACTATTGTTTATAAGTGTTTTATGGTAAGCATGCTCATCCGATCCGAGAACAGCTGCAACTTTTTTATTATTATCGATCATCCTGACCAATTCATTTCTGACCTCTATTATACCTTTTTTTTCCAGAACCATTTTTTTCTGTTCAGGAAAATAAATTGCTCCTCTCACATCATTATTGCCGTAATACCACATGCAATCCTTAACATGTCCTCCATTCGGAAAAACAGGTTCCTGAGCAAACAGTATAATATATTTAACTTTAGGATCTTTTTCTCCTTCATCAAGCTCCTTTTTAATCCAATTCAACTGGTCATCAAAGATAAATCCTTCCGGTGATCCGCCAAAATCCATCCATCCCCGCCAATAATTATTGTTAAATACAATGAACTTAACAAAACCGAACCTGAACGAATATACATTTTCACTGTAGGTTGGACGCCTTTTATCGGAAACTTCAGGACCATTCCTGAAATGTACCAACTCTTCTGCAATAACTGCTTCGGCACTCTCAGTTGCATAGGGCCATTTATCGAGTCCAAATTCCTTTCTTCTCTTTCTATTCTTAAGTATATATTCGTTAATAAGAGCCTCATGATTACCGATACATGTATATACAGGCCTCTCTCTCCAGAAGCCTGACAAGCTATTTTTCCATGAATGGAGCTGGGTTTGAAAGTCAGCTTTCGAGGAGGTATATCCATTGATCATATCTCCCCCCTGAAGCAGGAGAGATGCATTTTTTTGATAGGCAAGATTTATCAGCCTCTCCATTGTTTTGTGATTAACACCCATAAGTCTTTCATCATCTTTAGTTATCCCGGCTCTACTATCACCGGTATAAGCAAAAACTATCTGCTTAACAGATTCTGAAGGAGCGGTTCTGAATTTGTAATTATTTGTTACATTCTCTCCATACCTTACCCTGTATCTGTAAATAGAATCAGGCTCCAGACCTTTAATTTTTATTTCATGTCTCACTGAGTCCGGGTTACCCATGAACAATCCCAGTCCGGGGATAAATATTTCACTATTTACCGGGTCACTGGTCTTAAATGAAATAACTATTGTAGAAGGATCATCACTATTCACCAAATGTATCATGGGACCTTCAATTATCGATGGTACCTTAATAAACTTCTTTCCATCTTTCTTGAACTCAAGACGAGCCTCATAGTTCCCGAGGTATTCGTCCTCTCCTTCTTTCTCCAGATAAAGAACGAATTTTACTATAATGGTACCTTTATCTATCCAGCCCTCACTATTAACAACATCCATCAACAAATAGGAAATATTTATATATCCAATCCCTTTACTTATCTTAGACCTGCTTCTGAACCTTTTGTAGGAATAATCAGTTTCATCCTTTTCAAACGGGTATGGCCCCGTATATATATCACCATAGATTTTTGTTGTATCTATTGTACGGTTTCCCAATGTTTTTTTTATTCCTGTAAGATCAAATAACAGACCTATACTATTCCCATTCTTTACAGAAGCGACAAGCTGTTCGATGCTGAAAAGATTTGTTACACTGAATTCCTTTAAATGATCCGCTCCGACACTCACCGGATCTATAACAGGCAGGTTTGAATTCACTTCCTCTGAAAAACAATTCCACGATAATAATGTAAGCAAAATAAATATAATGAATAAATTTCTTGAATTGATCTTGTAGAAATTCATTTTTGATCTCCTATTTGTTTTCGTCACCTGTACGAATGAACTGAACAAAAAATAAAGATAATGCACTTATTACCGCCCCTATTATAAAAGGTATTCTCCAGTCCAGAATCCATAGTATACCCCCGAATAAAGGAAATACAACCGCTGCAACATGATTTATAGTGAAGCTTACTGCCATTGTAGGAGCGATATCCTCCGTGTCACCTGTCTTGTGGAAATAGGTTTTTATTGCAATTGAAAAATTAAAGAACACATGATCCAGCACATACAAAACACCTACGATCCATGGATTGTTTACGAATGCATATGCACCGAATATAAATATAAGGCTGGAATATTCAAGTGATAACACTTTCCTCTCACCAAAACGATTAATGGCTTTTGCAATAACCGGGGCCAATAAAAAATTCACAAAATTATTAATAACAAAAAGTGCGGTGATCATTTGAATCGAATATTTGTATTGCTCAACGAGTAGAAATACTGCAAACACAACGAATATCTGCCTCCTTGATCCGGCAAGAAGGTTCAGCACATAAAAAAGCCAGTACTTTTTCTTAATTACAATTTTTTTCTTCTGGGGAGGAAGATCTTTGTCTGACGGATCTATGAAAAGACTCCTTATGGCTAAAAGAATTACGGAAACTCCAATTATCAGAAAAAGCTCCCGCATCTCAATAAATTGAGACAATATCCAGATGACAATGCCAACTCCAATATTGGCCAGAGAAGAGATACTTTTAAACCTTCCCATTACAATACCAGACTCATTTTTGTTAAAATGCTGAAGTGTTAATGATTGATTTGTCGTCTCGAAATAATGAAACCCTGTAGACATTAGAAGAGTAGTAAACACAAGGCCGATATTTGAAGGAAAAAATCCTGTTAACCCCACACCGACACCAAGCATTATAACTGATATTCTTGAAAGATTATGCTCTTTAAAAATCAAGAGTAAATAAATAACCAATAAGGCCAGAAATCCGGGGACCTCTCTTACAGATTGAATTACTCCGACCCAAAAACCGTCTATTCCGGCTTCTTCGACAGCAAAATTATTAAAAAGAGTTCTCCACCCCTGTAACCCTACGGCTGAAGCAATTGTCAGTATAAACAGGAATCTATATATAGGTTTTTTTCTATAATCTTTGTTGGTCATTAGCAATTATAACAATATTTTTTTCAATATCCTAAAGTGTGATTCACCTATTTGAATATTTTGCCTGTTTCCCTATACCAGAAAAGGAGATCCAGATGATCAGGCGGAATATCAATATTTTCTGAAAAACCGATCATCTTCTCCTCAATATCAAAATACCTGGAAGGGGTCAACGAGGAGGGGATCTCTTTTATAACAGAGAAACTCATCAGATTTTTCAGAATATGCCTGTCCAGAATTGTTAGAGTTTTACCTAAACCGATATTTCTCAGGAAATGGCCGGCTTCTTTAAGCCCTATTCCCCTAATATCTGAAACAAGCCACTCTCTCATTTTTTTTATATCGGAGAAATCTGAAATAACTTCTTTACAGGTAAAAGCACCATTACGATAAAATTTATCCCTTGCCTCAAGAATGTATTTTGACTTCTTATATTTGAATCTCACTCCGATCATATCATCGAGGATCTCATCACTTTTTTCTATTTTGAGTATATCCCGTTTTTTTATTCTCAGAACTGAGTCCCAGCAAAGCTCAGCCCTGGACTGAGGAGTCATAAGACAGAACATTAATTCATAAAATATGTCTTCACTACTCCCCTCTTCAAGGATCTTCCGGAATTCTTTCAGTCTTTTTTCAATATCAGGTCTTAAGGTTTTGTACTCTTTCTGAAGTTCTGAAATTGTATGATCTGAACCCATTCTATATTCAGGATTTCTTTTTGTTCAGCAGATCAACTACATTCTTAACATTCTGCAGTTTGTCCATTCTCGAAACAAGAATCCCATTCTCAGTATTTATAACTGCAACGTTGTCCAGACCTATAAGTGCAACAGGCTTGTCCTCAGTAGAATAAACGAGCGAATCTGCCGAATCAATTATAATATTCTCTTTAATATTTACATTTCGGTTCTTATCTTTCTCATTCAATTCATACACACTTAGCCATGCACCTACATCATTCCATTCAAATCCGGCACCGAACATCTTCACCTCTTTAACCTTTTCCATAAGGACATAGTCAATGGATTCCGGTACAACATCTGAGAATGTTTTTTTAAAGCCCTCATCATCATCAATATTTTTTTCAAGTTCGATATAGAAATCATGATAATCTTTTGCATACTCTTCCAGAAATTCTTTGAAGTATTTGAATTTGTAAATAAACATCCCGGAATTCCAGAAATAATTTCCTGCCTTTACATATTTCTCTGCAAGTTCCAGAGAAGGTTTCTCTCTGAATTCTTCAACGCTGAAGAAATCAGTTCCCTCTATATTCTGAACACTATTGTTTTCAAATTTAATATATCCGTATCCTGTATGAGGAATATAAGGTTTTATTCCCGATGTGATAATGGCGCGTTCCTCTGCAGCACTCATTGCATCCTGCATCTCTTTCGAAAACTTATCCTTGTCAGGGATATAATGGTCTGCGGGGACAACGAGAAGTACTCCCTCCGGGTCGATCTTCGACAATACTATATTTGCCAGAATAAGACATGGAGCAGTATTTTTTGGAGAAGGTTCCACAATATAATTTGATCTTTCAAGTTCAGGAATAGAGTTCAGGGTCAGATCAAGATATTTCCCGTCAGCAATAATGAATATATTCTCCCGGAGAATAAACTCCTTAAGCCTCTCATATGTTTGCCCAATCAGAGAGGACCCACCAACGATATCAAGAAATTGCTTCGGTTTCTTTTCTGTACTGTAAGGCCAGAAGCGTGTACCCTGGCCTCCTGCCATTATCAGTGCGTAACGGGAACCACTCATTTTATCCTTCCAGGGCAGATTTATCTGTTCTGATCCATGTCTGGGTCCTGCCTATCTTGAAGATCAACTTTATATAACCGTAAACTTTAAGTTCCTTTCCCTCTTTTTTTGTATAAACCTGGCAATGATATTGTTTTCCGTTCTCGGGATCTACGATCTCACCTTTAACCCATTTGTTTCCTTTTTTATAAAATCCCCACATAAAAACCATGCCTATAGTTTTCTGATCCTTTAATTTGCCTTTACATTTGTCGCAAACCGGATCCGGATCTTCACCTTCCTTCGGGAATATTTTAAGAATCTGACCATTCAATTTCCCATCTTCCCCCACCCATACTTTAACAATTGATTTTACTTCTTTGGTCTTATCGTCAATTGTTTTCCAATAACCCTCAGGTGAAATATATTCCGCATTAACAAAAACCATTGATACCAAAAAAATAAAAATAAATAACAGTGTCCCTCTTAGTGATCTAAAGTTCATATTATTCTCCTAAAATTAATTGATAAAAACTGATATATTTCTAATAAACAAAACTTTCTGAGTCCTGATGAAAATTTTATTTACGTTTACCATTTCCGCTAATAAGATTTAGAATTGTAACAAAAAGAGCTGATCCGATTATAGACCAGAACACAGGAATACCTTTTATATACAAAAAATCTTCAATACCTACACTTTTGCTTATCCAACTCCCGATCAATGCTCCGATAAAACCCAGTATGATGCTGGTAAAACATCCCTTAGACTTGGAATCAGCAAGTTTTGCTCCTATTGAACCGCAAATTGACGCTATAAACAGTAATATTAATAGTCTGATCATTTTTTACCTTTCCAGATGATAATATCATAAACCGTTCTTTAATTTAACATCTTCAAGATCAAATTTAATAAAATATGATTTTAGTTCCATTTCTATCTTTTTATGATCAGAGAACCTTTTCTTCATCCTTCTATTGAACCTGATGGAATGGCCACCTCTCTCATCTAAATGCAGAAGCTCATGGAAAATTATATATGAGATCACATTTTCAGGAAGCTTTTTAAGCCTCGAATTAAGAGTAATAACGCCGTTACTTCTACAATTCCCCCACATTCGCCTCATTTTTCTATACTTAATTTCTCTAACATTCACTTGCAGCTCTTTTGAAAATAATTCTGTATATCTCCGTACAATTTCTTCAAAAGCCTGACTATCCCTCTTATAGAATTTCAGTTCTCCGGCCACATCAATGAGATCCAGATATTTCTCATATTTTCTCTTTATCCTGCCAATGTTCTCCTTAAGTACTTTTTTTTGATCTCCTCCCGGAGGAAGGATCATCCTTGGAATTTCCCCATTGAATTCAACCCTGAAATATCTGACTTTTCTTCTGATGATCTCAAAAGTTATTCCTTCATACTCAAAGAATTTATTTTCCCCAAGAAACCTTCCATTATTTTCATTAAACATCATGTTTCACTCAAAAAGGTTCCTTTCCATCTTCCATTTCAGGCTTGTTGTCTTTTTTTTCGACTGTATCGTTTAATAGAAGAGCAAATTCATTCTCAAGTTTTTTGAATTCCCCCTTCTGATAATTAAGAATGTTGATACAATTCTTTGCAGCAGACAGCGCTTCCTTTGTTTTTTCTACAAGGTCATCAATATTGATCTCATCTTTGTTCAGTGAGTCTGCGACATTTTCAAGTATCTTAAAATTTTTCTCATAACTTTCTGATTTATTTGTCATTTAATCTCCTTCTCCTCGACAAATATTTCACCGTCGAAGAACCTTATTTTTTTTTGATCACTTTCTTTGAATAATTCAATTGATGTCAAAGGTTTATTATTCTCATCCAGTGTAAGTGAAAACCCCCGTTCAAGTATTCTTTGGGGATCATTTGATTCCACATAGTCTTTAAACATTTTCACTTTAGTTTCCTCACTTACAATTACTCTGGACCCGGTATTCGTCAGCTCCCTGTATTTATTAATAATGTTTTCAAACAATACTCTGATCTCCCGTTTCCTGCCGGATAGATCTATTCTTGATATTGATCTTTTGAGAATAGTATTCTCAAAGCTACTTCTGGTTCTTACACGGTCCTTTATCCCTCTGTTAATGATCTTCACTCTGTCTTTCTCTGAATTAATATGATCACGACTTTTATTTAGAAAAAGGTCCGATACAAATTTTATTTTTGAGGTTGATTGCTTAAGTAAATAAAAAACATGATCTTCAATCTGCCTGATCCTCTCTGCTAACCTCTCTTTCGAAGACCTTGTTATGGTTTTTAAGATCACCGGAATATGAGAAAGATAGGAGTTGATCTTTTCAGTTTCTCCTCTATAAATTATCGAGAACCCCAACGTGATCCTCCCCAGCAATTCTCCCAGAATATCGCTGTTAAGATTAAAACCGTGACTGAAAAATTTCCCGATTCCCGAAGGCGTTGAAGGTGTTGGAGTAAAATGAGAACACAGCTCTATAGCTGTTAGATCCTTCTCATGCCCGATTGCAGTTACAACCGGGGTCTTTGCTATACAAACCCTTTTACAAATTTCATATTCATTGAACACACTTAATGATTGTTCACTCCCCCCGCCTCTTGCAATAATGATACAATCAAACTTCAGAGATGGATGATTTTCAAAAAACTCAATGGATCTGACAACACTGGAAACAGCATTTCCTCCCTCCATCCTTGAGTCTGTAAAAAAAATGTTAAACCTCTTTTCATTAGGATGAATTCCCGCCATTATGTCTTTAATAGATGTCCCCTGCTCAGAAGTTATAAGTGCGATGTTTTTAATAAGTTTAGGAAGGGACAGCCCTTTCTGAAGTTCAAATATTTTTTCCTTCTTCAATTTTTCAATCGTTATATCAAGCTTGCCTTTTATCTTCGACCTTGTATACTCAGGCATTATATCTAACATCTCCATCCTTACATCAACCTTATTCTTTAGAGATACTTTAAGACTTGCAAGAATAAATACCGGAAGCTCTTTTTCAAGCAATTCAGCAACACCCGATTTTTTTAGTTTCCCGATCACTTTCTCAATGTTTGAACTTCTGGCCTCCACATTGAAATGTATTTCAAGATTCTCATCCTCATCTTTCAAATCAAAATATGAGAACCATTTATAACTTTTAATTTCAGACGCGATAACACCCCTTATCCAGATTTTTGCGGGTATAGATGTGTTCAGCGCTCTCTCAATTGTGTTCCTGAGCTGGATCACGGAATAGGATTCCGGCAATTCGGTTTCACCATTCTCTTTTAACAAAGACATTACCGGGGGTTTAGCTAAAGTTTCAATACCTGACAAGCCGGAATTTAAAGCATCCAATTCCTTCTCAACATCTGTTGGATTTACATACCAGGTCTTTTTCGCCGCATCAAAACGATAGCCTCTTGATTTCAGATCCTCTTTTATTTGAAATGCATTGTAAATATGAATACTGTTCTCATCAAATGCAATTCTGACATTATGCCCACTGATAACGATATCAACCATTTTCATTATTGTGAATATAGAACATCAATTCTATAAAATCAATATAGTAAATTGCATCAAATATTGATAATTTGTCAAAAATACTTGACAAATATTTAGTTCAGAAATTATAATGGTTATATTGTTCCGGGTAATTAGGAGGTATATAATGATGAAAAAAATTTCAATGTTGATAATTTTTACACTTATTCTATCAGTTTCTGTAGCTTATGGTGGAGAAAAACAGGACTTATGGCTGAAAGCTGTTGCAGAGAAGGACGGAAAAATAAGGCTCCAATTACTCGAAGACTTTTCAGTTAAATATGGCAAAGATAAAAGGTTTTTCAAGAATTTGAACATAAACCTTACCAAAACATCTTATGTTATCAGAGATTTTGATAAAACAATTGAATATGGAGAGAAAGTAATATCGGTTGAAGATCTTGAGGATAATTACAAGATCGAGATGTATATTTATCTGGCGAACTCATACAATGTCACAAAAAGAGACATGGATAAAGCTTTTCAGTATGCAGGCCTTGTCATTGATCTGGCTAAAAAGATAAAGAAAAGCTTTGGAGAAAACAGTAAGCTTAGGAACCAGATAAATTCGATATATCTTTCTCCTGCCCTCAGCATTCAGTCCCTGATATTATATTCAAAAGGGAAAGATGATGAAAATTCTGAGGCTCTTAAAAATGCACTCGCAAAATCGATTGAAGCATTTGATATCGACACATCAAAAAGGACTGAGAAAAGAATATTTTCTTTTGCTATAGCTTTGTATAGGAAAGACCCGCTTATGATAGATGATTCACTAGCTGCTGTAGAAAAATTATTCACTGCTTCAGATGATTCAAACCATAAATATGCATACATGGTTGGTCAGTGGTACCTGAAGAAAAAAGATCGGGAAAATGCGATTAAGTTTATATCTACTTCATACAATCTGAATAAAAAAGCAAATGTTGCAACAAAACTCGGTCAGCTTCTTCACAAGACAGATACACAAAAAGCCGTTGAATATTATGCAGAGGCTTTTCTACTTGGCGACTCTGACGTAGAATCGAATGCATATAAATATCTTCGCCAGCTCTGGTACAATAAACTTGCAAAAGGGAAACCCCAGACAGAACAGGATAGTGGATTTGATGAGATCATAAAACTGGCTAAAGCGAGATTGAATCCTGAGGAAGAAACTGAAATCGAAGAGACCCCTGAGGAAGAAACTGAATTAAAAGTCGATAACAATTAATTTTTTCAGACCTGGAGTTCGATCCTGCGGTTATTTCCTATTCGTGTAGTGATCTTCTGAGAATCGAGGTATTCAAGTATCAGGATAATATTTTTTCTGTTAAAGACTGATATCTCACGAAATGAAATTATATCGATCATATCTCCCTGATTTCTTTTAAATTTCTTAAGTCTGTTAATTATTTTGGTTAGTTCATCTGAAAAAATAAAATTTTCCCTTTTTTCATCAATGGGTACAATTCTCTCTTCGCTAAGGAGATGCCATAATGAATTATTAATAAATCCGATGTCGAATTCGGACACTTTTCTGATCGAATTAATTGAAAATATTCCAAGCTTGTTTTTCTTAATAACTTTCTCTACTTCAGTTACCATTAAAACTTCCTGCTCAGAGAGTGGAAGTTCAGTAAATACCAATTTATCCTTCAAAATACGAAAATCATGATTTGACCTGGCTTTTTCAAGCAAATATCTGAAATAAATTGAATCGGGGTGAAATATGATCTGTCCGGCTATATCAGAAAATTTTATGGTCTTTAAACGATTGTTATAAGAGTTTGTCAGTTTATCAACGATCTTATCATAATTATCAACAAAAACCTTATAAGAGCATGAATACAAATTAGTAAGATCCATAAGCTTTATCTTTTTGTTAGATTCAAGCGAGATAAGTATATCAAGCAATTTTCTCCTCTCAATTGATAAAAAATCTTCAAGATATATAACATTTAATGCCTTTTCATTATTAACAGTCAGAAGTACAACGTCCTCAGCTGAAAGCAGACTTATATTATCGTTAAGAGATTTTGCTAACTTAGCAAGCTTTTTCTTGTTGCTTTCTGTAAAAATAGGAAGTAAAGGCAAAAAGAATTTGGATCTGCTCTTCAATCCTACTTTTTCGTTTAAACGTAAATTAACTTTTTGTTTAAAATTGACATGGAATATATTCTCTGAAATTTTCTTGAAACTCCCTGAATAATTCTTTTCCCCAAGAACAACAATACCGGGAAAGGATGCTTCTTTAATCTTAAGATGAACAAGGAATGAATTCATTTGAATTAGAATAAGCTATTAATGCTTTTTGGGATCATGACCAACATCTCATCAGATTTTCCCCTGATTGTCTTATTTTTTGAATACATCATATTATTAATTTGAAGAGCAAATGGGGTGAGTGAGGGGATTTGAACCCCCAACATTCGGTTCCACAGACCGACACTCTACCCTTGAGCTACACTCACCATTTGAGGATAATTCTATACAAATAGTGTTAATATGTCAATAATTGTAGAGTAATTTTTCTGTATTTCCTGTACTATACTACCTTTTGTTCAGGAGAATCTTCGCATTTTCAACAAATTCATCAATCTTATTTTCTGATTTAAGTTTTCTTATTATCTCATTCACTTTCTTCAGGAGCTTCTTATTCCCCTTCTTAACAGCAATAGCTGAGCCAAGAGGGCTATCGTCTGTACCGGAACTTAGACATTCAATACTTATGAGACTAATATTTCTCGAAACATATGATATAGCTACAGGTTTCTCAAGTATTATTGCATCTAATGTACCTTTCTTCAGATTTTCTACAAGATCGTAAATAGAATCAAAATACATAAATTTGGCACCCGAGATCTGCGCAGGTGCCATTTCACTTTGAATGGAACCCTTTTGTGTACCGACAGTTTTTCCTCTGAGGTCTTTAAGGAAGGCTATATTTCCCTTATCTTTTTTTCTGATCACAAGATTTTGAATAGCCTTGTAATAAATATCTGAAAAATCTGCAATTCTCGTCCTGGTAAAAGTTGGATTGAGCCCGGCAATAAGTAAGTCAACCTCTCCGGATTCAAGAACAGAAAACAGTTTGTGAAAAATCAGATTTTTGATAACGACCTTCACTCCCAGCTCTTGCCCGATAACATTTGCAATATCAATATCAAGGCCCACAAGTTCATTTTCTTTATCATTCATCAGGAAGAACTCATATGGAGGATAATCCGCACTTGTTCCGATAACTATTTGCCCTGAAGATATGATCTTGTCAAGTTCAACACCGGATACCGGTTGACTACAAATTAATACGAAAAGAAAAACGTACAGAATATTCAAAATAGATTTTTTTATCATTATCGCCTCCAATTAAAATAATATATCAATAAAGTAAAATTTCAATTTTTTGAAAGCATTACAAATTTATAAGAATCAATTTTCAAATATTTTAAAATAAAAAATTGGTCAAAGAGTGCTTGATTTATTTATAGTTTTATTATAAAAATTATGTGTTTGATGGAGAATTTAATGAAACAGAATGAGTATCTTTGTCCAAAGTGCGGTGGCTTCCTTAAAGTAAATGTAAAGATAATATTCATTGTTCTTAAAGATGATGGAAAGAAAGGGATCATTCTTTTGAATCCGGAGCTTGGTGATTATATACGTATAGCTCATAGTACTCTGAAATTAAAAGACGGGGAACGTTTGTCATTCTTATGCCCTATATGTCATAGCGATCTATCGGCAAATGAAATAAACAGAAACCTTGCCAGGATAATTATGATCGATGAGAATGGTACAGAGTATAAAATACTTTTCTCTGAAATTCAGGGTGAAAAGTGTTCATATCGAATATGCAAAAAAGAGATCGAGGTTTTCGGAGAGGACTCTTCAACCTATATGAACTATTTTGGTTCAGGCCCTCAATAATATATACTTCTTAAACTCACTCCATTTATAACCATACTTGTGTTACTAACAATTCTATGTTAATTTTTTCACAATAAAAAGGAGTTTAAATGAAAAAATCATTGGTCATTCTATTTATTTTCTCACTGGTAATCTCTATTAATGCTGGTACTGAAAGATTAAAACCCTATATTCTTGCCGGAATTGAAAAAGGTGAAATAACAGACGTTATAACTAAAACGGAAGCACTCTTATCTGAAAGCGGATTTAATATTATTGGAAAATATTCCCCAATGAAAGATCCTGACAGAGCGGTAATAATTGCGACTCACAAATTACTAACCGATCCTGTTGAAAAATTTGGAGGTATGTATGCATTTGCCAGTGTTATTCGATTTGGAATTATTAAAAATGGCGAAAACATCGAACTATCTTATACAAATCCGATCTATTGGGGAAATGCATATTATAGAAAAAAATTTCCTGATGTTGAATCCGGTTACAATGAATTAAATAAAATGATTGTCAGTATGTTCAGCTCTCTCAGTGAGGTAAAGAATCTCGCATACGGATCAAAAAAAGGGGTTAAAATAAAAAAATTAAGAAAGTACCACTATATGATATTTATGCCCTACTTCAAAAATGTCGTTAAACTTGCAAAGAAAACAGATTACAAGGCGGTGTTGGCGAAGATAGAAGAAAACTTTGTAAAAAAAATAGGCGGAGTAGAAAAAGTATACCGCATCGATTTCCCTGACAAACAACTGACTCTCTTCGGTGGAGCTCTCTTCGGAAAGAAGGGAGAGTCAAAGTTTTTACCTAAAATTGACAAAAAAGATCCACGTCATGTAGCTTTCATGCCCTATGAATTCCTTGTTATGAAAGACAGGGTTGTAATGCTTCATGGAAAGTTCAGGATAGCCTTGTCATTCCCCGATCTCTCAATGGGTACTTTTATGAAAATAGTTTCAACCCCCGGTAATATTGCAGATTATTTTAAAGACATAGTAAGAAAATAATAAAAAGTGAGGGGAGTCAAAATCCCCTCACTTCAATTCTATTTAAGTTTTATCGTTTTTAGTAATTTCCCGCCATGTCTGGAGGAGTAATGAAATTTAACCTCTCCTTTTCCTGAGATCAGGAATTGATGCTCCACTTTAGAAAATCCCGGAACTGTAAGAAATTGAACCTCAGGCTTATATTCCTTATAGAGTACCTTATCTGTGTACTTATCGATCAAAGTTCCCCCAGCTACAACTCTGGTCGATTTACCTGATACTTTTAAAGTATCTTCAGGATAAAGTTTTTTTAACTTTGAATGAAAACTCATTGTCGGGATTGCTTTTGTATTACTCAATACTGTCCTGACCCTATAAAGCCCCTTACCAATTTTTACCGGTTTTAAAATCTCCAATGAAACCTCGGGGGTATGCTTTGCAGAAAAAATTATTGCTGAAGCATTTCTGTGAACAAGATCCTTCAGCATGAAAGGCGGTGATAACCTCGTACTAAGCTTTGCCCATCCTCCGATCTCAATATCTCCATACACAGGATGTTTAAATGCTTTCCATTCAATATATGAATCGCCCTGGTTAAGGTGGTCATCAAAACGGAGCCTTTCATGTTCCAGCCTTTTATCACCAAAGAATCCACCACCACCTTCATCATCTTCAGATAATGCCCTTTTTTTCTTTTCGGTCTCTTTTATCGTGGAAAAAGTCTCCTGAGAAGACATATAAAGTTCACCTACAAAATTATAGGTCCCCTGGGTCATAGACATCCATTCACCGAAATCTCCATAAGTGCTATAAAGATCTTTCCAGCTGATCAAATATCTGTAACCAGGAACCATCCTTTCAGCCTGATTTCCAAGAAAATCATATACTTCAACATCACCTTTGGGATAAACCCCTTGTGATTTTGTACTCGGGCCTCTTAGGAACATCCCTCCTGTATTATGAAACAACCAGGTCATACAGATATTCGGCCTGTTTACAACATATTCTGAAATAGCTTTTAACCCAACTCCGGAAAACGGGTAGTCTCCTGCGCCTGACTGAACATAATCAGGAGCCCAGTCAAAACCCCAATTCCTGTTTGGATCAACAAACCCTTCAGCGTCCTCATTTATCTTTCCATCACCATCATTGTCAATCCCTTCAGATCCAAGTATTTTCCATTCACCCTTCTTTCCCTTTTTTACTCTGACCATAAGCCTGGGATCATCGGGATGGGTTTTGAAATCACCATCAGGATCTTTTTTCCTCATCACACATATATTCCCATCTCCATCAAGATCATCCGGGAAATCCTCATCGAAGAGCCCATCACCATCATCATCTTTAGGCCTCCTTAAACCCCTATTTGAACTTGCAGTTCCCCCGTCTTTCAGAAAATGATATCTTCCATCAGGGTTTACAATAGGAACGATATAAAAACACTTCCTATCAACTAATGAAGTTATCTGATCATTAATTCCGTAATTTGTAAGAAGATAATTGGCCAAATAGAGAGTAACTTCTGTCGCCTGGATCTCATTCCCGTGAATATTCCCGTCTACATAGATTCCGGGCTTATCCAATTCCTTGCCGGTCTTCGGATTATTAATAGTCAGTGCATAAATATTCCGCCCCTCATCACTTTGTCCAACTACATCAAGTCTGGATAGTTCAGGAAATGCCTTGTTGAGTTTTTTGACAGCTGTTACTACCATCTCATATGAGTAATAATAATCAAATGAGAGTGGGATTGTCACTTTATCCGGTGAAAACTTCTCGCCTCCGGTTAAAGTTATTGAAAATATTAGGATAAGACCAATTATCAGATTTCTCTTCATTTTTTACCTCCTACATTAACGGATATTGAATCGCTGGAAGCGATCCTTGTTTCGGATTTGATCCTTACTGATGTCGGTTTAACTGTCAATACAAGCCATTCTACGGATTCAATACTATTTCCGCCAATGCTTTTTATAATGCTTCTTCTCTTCCCATTTAGAAGCTTGATCCCTTTTCCGTTCAAAGTAATAATTACACTGCCAATTCTCCCATTTTTCTTTCCCATTTCAGTAGGATAAGGTAGGAAACCTCTATTTTCGATCCACGCCTTGATCTTGAAAACTCCAGCTCCCAGATCAACAACTTTAACATCACTGATCTTTATTAATGGTAATTTTCCCACAAGATCAAATATGAAAGGTACCTGTTTACTGACCAGATCACCTATCATGGATTTAGGTGGAACGATCTTACTTAACGGGCTTATCCCGCCAATCTCTACTTCTCCGAGTGTAGGATGATCAAAAGGCTTCCATTCTACAAATCCTTTCCCTCCAAGCTTCTTATCACTGAAATCGATAATTGCGATTTCTTCAGGAGTTCCGGCAGAGCTATCTTCAGGTTTCTTCATGTTTTTCATGAATCCAGCCATCTTTTTCGGGGTCATCACTCCATTCTTGACCCCATTGATCAGAAATTCAGCTTTTATATTTTTTGGAGCATTTACAGATCTGAGAAATTTTTCTATCTTCTCCTTTCCAAGAGCCAGAAATTCCTCATTTGTCATTTTTTCAAGGGTCTCAGCAGTAATTGCATTTTTATCTTTCTTTTTCTTCTCCACTTTAGGCAATGTCCAGAAATCCATAGAGAATGTTGGGATGCCAAGATGATAATATGACCACAGAACGAAAGAGCCGTCCTTCGCTTTTTTCGGATCAAGCCGCTTTCCATCAAGTTTTACTTTTTTCAAATATTCTTTGTAATTTTCAGATATCTTTTCATAAAATTTAAGATCACCTTTGATCGGGTTTACAATTGCTCCAAGCCCCAGGAAGCTTGCGACCATAGATTCTGTAACCTCAAATCCTGCGGGTACTATGTTTTTCACGACCTCCATTATCTCTTTCATTGAATAGGTCCGGTCGGTATCAATACCCATAAATTTCCCCATTCTTTCAGGTACTTTGATCTTTGCCATATCAACCTGACTTTTTCTCCCCCCCTGTGGAGGGATCAGGCAGAAATTTGTATCACCGTAATTCATAGTCATGGCAATATCGTCATGTGAGAAAACAAACTTAAATAGTCCGAAAACCTCTGCTTCACTTCCTGGCCAGTCTCCGCCTTTTTTTGTGAAAGGTTTGAAAAGATGCGGGAAGTTAAGTGAGACATCCACACCCCCCGGGCCATCTTCATTGTATTTACCATCACCATCATTATCTATTCCTTCTGAATAGAGCTTGTAGATACCCCTTTCTCCTTTTAACCAATCCGCTTTCTTCATCAGTTTTTTATTACCCGGAATCGAAATAAACTTACCTTCAGGGTCCTTAACTCTCATAACAGTAATAACTCCATCTCCGTTAAGGTCCTCAACTCCATCCTCATTAGTCATATCATCTTTGTCATCGTTTATCGGCTTACTATTTCCCTTATCCGCGTACAACGGTTTTATAAAATATCTCCATGCAGCATCGGGATTACCGACCGGCAATATATACCAAGTAAAACCACTCCGCTTCTCTTTACTTTTTATTAATTCGTTTATAAGGAATAGCGATGCTTCTGAAGCGAGAGAATTTATACCGCCAAAATTAGCTGTTACCAATATCCCGGGCACAGTTTTATTTTTCATACCAACCTGATCTCCGATCTCCACTACATAGACACTGTTCCTGCCGGGAGTATCAGCAATCTTATGAAGCCTGGATATGGTGTTATTACTTTTCACCAGATCTACAAGAAACTTATTAATTTCCTTTGGATTGTGATATTTCGTAAAATTAATATCTGGTTGTCCCCCAATG
Organism: Candidatus Aminicenantes bacterium UBA647; assembly: GCA_002299555.1. Taxonomy (GTDB): domain Bacteria; phylum Acidobacteriota; class Aminicenantia; order UBA2199; family UBA2199; genus UBA647. Next base: position 10,577 of record DBOL01000054.1, on the reverse strand, counting down.
AGAAAAGAAATTAAAAATGGAACTGAAAATACTGAAATTAGCAATTTACTTATCATATTCACCTCTGTTATTTGATCTGATAATTTATACGCTACTACAATTTCTATTGTTCAGTATAAATCATTAAAAAAAAAATTTAACTAAGTTTTATTGAAAACTTAAATTTATTGTTTTTTAGAGGGTTATTAACTATAATAATTATATGAGAAAAGCTTTTTTTATCAGCCTTTTTATTTCTTTTCACCTGATTATTCCATTCCTTTTAAAAGGGGATGTTTATATTCTGGAAATAAAGGGGCCTATCGATTCAATTGCACAAGAATATGTTTCAGATTCATATGAAAGGATCAATACTGCAGGAAATGGTGAACTCATAATACTCTCACTTGACACTCCGGGTGGATTTTCAACATCAATGCGCTCAATAATAAAGACCATTATGAACTCAAAAACTCCGACAGCTGTGTATGTGTCACCATCAGGTGCCCGTGCAGCTTCAGCCGGATTTCTTATAACAATATCTGCACACATTGCAGCAATGGCTCCCGGTACAAATATGGGCGCTGCTCATCCTGTTTCTGTTATGGGAAAAGATATCGATGAAGTTATGAGTAAAAAAATAACTAATGATGCTGTTTCATATGTAAAATCAATAGCGATCAGCAGGGGCAGAAATACAAAACTTTCTGAGAAAGCTGTCAGAGAAAGCAGCTCTTTTACTGCCCGGGAATGCCTTGATGGAAATCTTATAGATTTGCTTGTAAAAGATATTAATGAACTTATTGACAAAGCAGACGGATTTGAGATTCGTTTATCAGACGGTAAAAGTAAAATTCTCAACATAAAGAATAAAACTACTATCAATATCGAAATGACTATGAGGCAACGCTTCCTTAGGACTATCACTAATCCTAATCTGGCATACTTTTTGCTGATAATCGGCCTGGCAGGACTATATATAGAATTCACACATCCCGGAGTTATAATTCCAGGTGTTTTGGGAGGTATTGCCCTTCTACTAGCATTTCTGGCTTTTCAGGTCCTTCCTATAAACTATGTCGGACTATTCTTTATCCTTTTATCTATCGGTTTTTTTATTGCAGAAATTAAGATCCAGGGGTTCGGAATACTTGGTATTGGTGGTATCCTTTCATTTGTTCTCGGATCAGTAATGTTGTTGAATTCTCCAATTCCGGAATTGAGACCTGCATTTACTACCATAGCTACTGCTACTGCAGTATTTGGTGCTGTTTCTTTATTCCTGGCATATAAGGTCATACAGGTGAGTCGTAGAAAAGCCGAAACAGGTTCCGAAGGGATGATCGGTGAAAAAGGAAAAACAAGATCTCCGATCAATTTGGTGTCAGGTAAAGTGTTCATTAAAGGAGAGATATGGAATGCAATATCAGATGAACCGATACCTGAAGCAGAGATAGTAGTGATCCTTTCAGTTGATAATCTTACACTGAAAGTGAAAAAAGGAGAGTAAAAATGCCTATGTATACGCCGTTGTTTATTATAGGTTTTATTGTAATTTTTTTATTGGCGAATTGGATAAAGGTTTTAAAAGAGTACGAACGCGGAGTGATCTTTCGTCTCGGCCGTGTTCTGGATAAACCAAAGGGCCCCGGCCTGGTAGTAATACTTTATCCGATTGATAAGATGGTAAAACTAAGCTTACGTACGATTGTCCTCGATGTCCCGCCTCAGGATGTCATAACGAAAGACAATGTTTCACTAAAAGTTAATGCTGTTGTCTACTTCAGAATAATCGATCCAAAAAAAGCTGTTATTGATATTCAGGATTATCATTATGCAACCTCTCAATTATCCCAAACAACATTGAGATCGGTGCTGGGACAGGTAGAGCTTGATGAACTCCTGTCAGAAAGGGAAAAACTGAATTCTAAATTACAGGAAATAATTGACGAACACACTGACCCATGGGGTGTTAAGGTATCAATGGTTGAGATAAAGTATGTTGACCTCCCTCAGGAGATGCAGAGAGCAATGGCCAGACAAGCTGAAGCAGAGAGAGAGAGGAGAGCAAAGATAATTCATGCTGAAGGAGAACTTCAGGCCGCTGATAAGCTCTCTGATGCTGCAACAAAGATGTCAAAGAATAGTGTCACTATACAATTGAGATATCTGCAAACCCTTACTGAAATATCATCTGAGAATTCATCTACAATTGTATTCCCTCTTCCTATTGATTTTCTCACCAAACTGACAAAAGAAAAATGACTGACAATAAATCCTACCTGGAAATTAAAGTTACGTTCACCCATGTGATAATTCTTCTTGTCGCTGTGATCATGATCGGCATCTTCCTATTCTATATCGGATTCAATGCCGGGAAGAATGAGAATATGCGCAGTAAACCTTTCCGGGATATCTCAACGGCTTCCATTAAATCTGATGAGATCAGACTGGATGATAATAGTGACGAATATGCTGAAGAAACTAATATAGAAGAACCGGATATAAAGAAAGAGCAGGGATTGTTTGATAAATCAAACAAAAAAATAAAACCTGAAAAGAGAATAAAAAAAATGAAAGCAAAAAGGATCCCTGAATCCAATTCGAGACATAACTATTATTCAATTCAGGTTGGATCTTTCAAAAGTCACCTGCTGGCAAAGACTTACGCCAAAAAGTTTTCAATGATGGGATACCAGACAGATATAAGCCAATTTCAATCAGGTGAAATTCTATGGTTCAGAGTAAAAGTAGGAAATTTTGAGACTCGTAGCTCGGCAAATAAAGAGAAATCAAAACTCGAAAAGATGGAGAAAAAGAAATTTCAAACAGTAAAATTAAACTAAAAATAGAAAATGTTTCACTGATATTCCTCTCTTCGCTTATCTATTCACTCTCATTCCCGAAATTTAATCTCGGATTTTTTGCATTTATATTTTTGATCCCCCTGTTATTCGTTATGAATAGAGAAAATTCTATTTCCCATTTTAAGATATTCTTCCTGTTCTCGTTCTTTTCACATTTGATAATTCTATATTGGATTCCTAATGTAATGATATATTACGGAGGGATGAACCGTTTCATCGGCATTTTTGGATTATTGGTGCTCTCCTCGTACATATCTCTATTCTATGGATTATCCGGCATGATAATCAATAAGATCATAAGATCGGATATATCAGCATTATTTCTTATCCCTTCCACATGGATAGCTAAAGATCTTATTCTGGAGAAACTTTTCGGAGGATTTCCCTGGGAATTCGCAGGCTATTCACAATACGAAAACAAATACTTCATTCAATTGACAGAGCTTGGGGGTATCCACCTTATCTCATTCTTGATCATATCTCTCAACATTGCCTTATACCTGTTCCTGAAGAACAGGAATAAGAAGTATATAATTTCATTTGTTCTGGTCATATTCTCAGTATATTTATCCGGGTATTTCCTCTATGAAAAGGATATTTCATTAGAAAAAAGCCTCCAAAAAACCAGAGTCGGTATAATACAACCTAACACAGGACAGAATTATTCCGGTCACAAAAAATGGAAAAGAGCTACACTTAACGGTCTTTTTGAGGAGAGTATCAAACTAAAAAATGAGGGAGCGGATTTTGTGATATGGCCGGAATATTCTATAGGCCTTGCACCTCTTCAAAACAAATATGTCTATAATAGATTCAGCGATTTTGTAAAAGAACATATTCCCTTGTTTGGAGGATTCACTGATTACAAGAACTCTGATGAAATGTACAACTCAATTATGCTCTTCAAGAAAGATGGATTTGAAAAATATGATAAGGTAAGACTTGTCCCTTTCGGAGAATATATTCCCTTTAAAGAACTGCTCTTCTTCATAGACAAGATCACTGATGAGATATCAGATTTTACTCCTGGAGAAAAAATACATAACCTGAATCTGTCAGGGAGAAAAATTTCGACTCCAATCTGCTATGAGATCATCTATCCTGAGATTGTAAGAAATTTTATCCAACTTGGAGGTGAAGCTATTGTCCTTATCTCAAATGATTCCTGGTATGGAACAACAGCAGCTCCTTATCACCTTCTTTCGATGTCTATTTTCCGATCGATTGAGAACAGAAGATATATTCTCAGATCCACATCCAACGGCATTTCTGCTGTAATAGATCCGAGAGGGGAAATAGTTGAAAGTATTCCTCTTAATGTAGAACGATCATTCACTGCCGATTTTTATTTTAGAGATAACCTGACATTTTTTACCAGGATCGGGTACTTATTTCCTTATGTTATGATCATCATAACATTGATATTTCTTCTGAATTTTTTCAGAAAAAAAGATTAATATATCTCGAACTCAGAATTACCTACCAACTTTTCATCAAAAAATAATGAGACCCTGTAACGTCCTATCCCCCAGTTCCCGGTTTTATCCCATCCCCAGCCTGCTCTGTCATATGAAGCAAGATCAAGATCTTTGGAAACTGATATATCTTTCTCAACATTTCCCCATTTGCTTCCATCGGGTTTATAAATAACTATCCTGATCTTTATCTTTTGATCTTTTATATTGAAAAGCCTGTTCTTAAAAAGAATGTATGGGTAAATAACCCTCGTATCCGATCTACGGAATCTTGTATTATATTCGACTTCAATTTCACCGGAAAATTTAGAGTGGGACTCAAAGAATCTTACATCTTTATACTCGTATCCCATTCTTTTTGCGGAAAGAGAACTATTGACAACTTCAAATCCGGACTGAGCAACATAGGTCCCATCCATAAAAACCTGCACTTTGTACTTTCCGGGGACCCAGTTCCCTGCAGCTCCCCAGCCGAATCCAAGTCTTTCGTAGGTTGCATGATCCAGATCTTTAGATACATTTATCCTTTTTGATAGAGAATTCCAGTATGTCCCGTCAGGTTTAAAAAATTTAAGTACAAGCTCAAGTTTTGAATCCCGCACATTAAAAAGTTTATTTCTAAAATTAATTTTGGTATTAATATATCGACTTTTTTGCTTTTCAAAGACATTTGAATAATCTCTATTTGAAACATCTTCATACTCAGCACCGGATTCAAAGAATGTCATTGAACTGAACTCTATATTTATGGATCCTGAAATGTCATTTTTCAGAGGTTTAAACTCACCTTTATTAAATTCTCTCGCAAAGTAAAATTCACCTGTTAAAGATGACGATTCCCATGGTACCTGTTTCCCTCCAGTTTCACTTATTATATTTTTTCTGATCTTACGAAGCATCATTCCAATCTCCAGATCATCATTCAGTACAGATCTGAGAAAATGCTTTGTGAAAACACCATTCCTCCCTATTCCATCGCTTGCTGTTTTTCCAGGGCTGGTTGAATAAATTATAATGCTTCCTGAAGGAGCATCCATTTTTGCAAGCCCTCCAAATCCTCCCCTCTCTTTCTTGTAAGGATTTACTCTGCAGGCATCCAGTATGATTATATTCATAGAATTACCAGCTGTTCTCATTTTCTCAAGTACCAATGCGGCATCGACTGCTTTAAATCTTGTCTCATCTTCACTCATGATTCCTGATTTAACAGGGATCAGATAATTTGTTCCATCCACCTGGATTCCATGCCCTGAATAGTAAAATAAACCAATATCAGAGTTTTTAAGTTTTTGCCCGAACTCTCTGATGGCAGCCCACATTTCCCTGTAATCTGAATCGGTACTTGAGATCACCTCAAATCCACGACTCCTTAATGCATCTCCTATATCTACAGCATCATTTACTGTGTTCTTGAGGGGATACCCTTTATACGATGCATTACCAATAACAAGTGCAATTCTTTTTTCTCGCGTTCCTGAATTATCAATTGCAACCATAGTAAAACTAAAGATGATAAAGATTGTAAGAATTAATGATGCTTTTTTCATAAATCTCCTCTGTATACAGAAAATATTAACACAATTTTAACAATATTTCACTCTTCAATTATTGTCAGCAATCTGATGTTTTTTTATAAGTGTAAACAGATAAGCTCTACTTATTTTCAGGTCTATAGCGCTCTTGGTTTTATTCCATCCATTTCTTGTCAATACTTTTTTAATAAGGCAATACTCGAATCGTTGTCTCAAAACAATGAGCCCATTTTCATGTGATTTTTTTTCTGATTTTAAATGTATTTTCTCCGGATAATAAGTAAAAGCTCTTTTCATAAATGATTCTAATTCCCTGACATTCCCTTTCCAATCTTTCTGAATGCAATAATTGCTGATCTCTTTCAGATAATTCTCGTTAAATGAAAATTTATGTTTCCGGACAAAAAATTCAATTAGTATTGGTATATCTTCGATCCGATCTTTCAAAGGTGGAACATTAATTATAAGCTCCTGAATCCTGTAATAAAGATCCTCTCTAAAGCGACCCGACCTGATCATTTGCTCAAGATCCCTGTTTGTTGCACTAATTAGTCTAATATCAATCTTACGATAACGATTCTCGCCTACCCTTTTTAATTCTCGCTCTTGTATAACTCTTAAGATCTTTGATTGAAGTTCAATTGGAAGTTCTCCTATCTCATCCAGGAAAAGAGTTCCTCCGTCAGCCTCTTCGATCAATCCCTTTCTATCAAATCCTGCATCGGTAAATGCACCTTTAACATAACCGAATAATTCGGATTCAAGAAGATTAACAGGGATTGATGCCGAATTAACCGGAATAAATGGTTTCCCCGACCTATTTCCCAGACAATGAACTGACCTTGCAACAAGTTCCTTCCCACTGCCGCTCTCGCCTGATATCAGCAGTGAATAGTCAACTTTAGAAACTTTAGAGATCTGATTTTTTAAACTGCATATAGCCTTTGACATTCCTATAATATTATAGTTTTCCATTTGCTTTCACTCCGTTTCAATAATCTATAATAATACATTCTTGTCCTTATTTCAATATATTATATATTTTTCACATGTTCGCAGGTTGATAGTCAAAAATTTTGATTTGAAAAGATCGTTTGATTTTTTTTATTTAAATACTTAGGAATTTATGATCGAAAAAATATTAGATTAATTTAATGCTCTTTTCAATTCAGAAATATCTCGGTAATTCGGATTTATTTTTGATATTTCTTCAGCAATTTCAATTGCTGCCTTATAATTATCCTTGATCTTATATGTAACTACAAGTTCATATTTTACTGCAAGATACTCATCAGCTTTACGCCCTTTCTCATCTAAGGCCTTTTTAAACCAGGTGATAGCATCGTCCATAAGGCCTTTTTCGCGAAAACACATACCTAATAATCCGGCTGAATCAAAAAACTTAATAGGATTTTTTGAAGAAATAAGGAATTCATGAATGGCTTCCTCAAGAAGCCCCATCTCTTTATATGCAATTCCAAGATTATATCTGGTATCAAAATCTTCCTCACCGATCTTCTCATCCACACCTTTTTTAAACTCTTCAAAAATTTCCATCATATTCTTTTCAACTGTGGATGTCCTCTGTTTCTCCAATTCCTTCATCCAGTATTCAATTGCACTTCGTTCTTCAGAGACAACATTTTCATTCTCAACAAAATATGCTACATTCGGAAAGGTAACTTCCTCTTTAAGTAAATCCTCTTCACTTTCAAGCTCGATATCCACACTACTCAATTCTTCAAAAGGTTTGCTGTCAGCAAGGTCAACATCTTCTTCGAAAGCATTATCAAGACTGAGCAAAACTCCGGAAGATGACAAATTCTCATCCACGAAATTTTCATCTTTCTTAATGTCAGGTGACTGAATTATCAGGTCTTCATCAATCTTGTCAATTTCAATTTCACTAAGATCTAACGGTTCTTCAACCTCTATTTCGTATTGTTTATTACTGATCTCTGAAAAATCAATCACATCCTGATCGTCTTCTTCCTGAACCGAAATACTGTCCAGGTCAATCTCAAAAGCAGATTCAGTAACATCTTTGGGATCAATTTCTGAATTGATGAGTTCAGGTAATCCAGGTTCAGGATCCGGCAATTTCAACACCTTATCTTCTTCCCCGAAAATTGACGGATCATTGCTTATTGGATTGTCCAATAATATCTTCGGATCTGCCTTTTCTCTCTCAAATTCATCAGTATTAGTTTTACTGCTGTCCATTTCTATCTGATAATTGGAATCTTCTTTGAAGGTAGAGGAGTTTGGATGGTCATTTAATGAACTTTCATCGCTCTCGATCTGCAGCGGTTGATTTGTAAATTCTATTTTAAGATCATCTTCCTGATCAACCTTAGGATCCGAATCTTCCGGGCCTGATACAGGAGAGTGAGGAGATGTCATCTTTTCTATCCTGTCAGCTTTTACTTTTTGTAGTTTCTGAATTCTTTGCTTTATCTCTTCACTCTCCGGATACTTTTCAAGTAATTCCTCGGTAAGTTTTTCAGCATCACTGTAATAACCATCATTTATATAGAAATCTATCTCGGAAAGATAACCTGAGATACTTGCAAAACGATCACTACTCCCTTTATCTGTCGGTTCTACAATACTATCTTCTTCAGATAAAATCAGAATACTACTCTCATCAATGGATGGTTTAGATTCCAGGTCAATTTCCTGCATTCCGCTGTTTTCTATATCATTGATCTGATCTTCAATTTCTGATTGGTCAAAATTTATATCAATATTGGTCCTTTCCTCTCCGCTAAGTTCAACTATTTTTTCATCTTCCGGTGCAAGATTGGCAAGATCATTTAATATATCGAGATATTGTTCCTCATCCCCATCAGATTTCAACTGGGTTAGCAACTCTTTTCCAACTAATATTGCAGCTGAAATCTCTTTGTTCTTTTTATATACATCGTATAATTTTAGATTTACCTCATTATTATTCGGATATTCATTCTTTATCTTTCTTAAAGTTTCCAGGGCATTATCAAACTCATAGAGCTTCACCGATTCCTCAGCAACTCTTAGCCCCTGACTGACAATTTCAGTCTCTCTATCATCTTCAGCCGATTCTACAATTTCATCACTCATTGAATCTTTCTGTTTTACAAGATTCAATGAAGCCAGTTTTTCTTCATAATTTATAGGAGTATCGGAAATACGTACAAGTTCTGTAAGAACATCCTGCAACTCTGAATGCATTGAATTTGCTTCAAAAAGCGGGATAAGTGATTCATTCAAAGCGATAAGATTGGTCTTTTTCCCGGTTTCTCTAAAAATTGATGCAAGTTTTTTTAATGCCGGAAAATAGAGATTATTTGATGCAATTATCAATCTTAGCATTGCCGTTGCATCCTCTACCCTTCCATCTTTAAGATAAGTGTCAATTATAGGGAGGAACAGGTCGAAAGTCTTATCAAATTCCTCTCTATGCAGGTAAACTTTTCCTAATTTGAGCAAAACTTCAGATTCTGTAGGGTCAATTTCGGTGATCTTTTTAAATATAGATTCAGCGTCATCGATCATATCTTTTTTGAAGTAAAGTTCTCCCAGCATTTTCAGTAGATTTTTGCTTTTAAAAAGGTCAGATCCAAGACCTTTTAACAACGTTATTGCTTCTTCATCCTTTTCCTGGACCTTATATGCGTAAACCAGTTTCTCAATAAGTTTTATATTTTTTACTTTTGTTATGACATCCTCGGCAAGTGCTTCAACCTGGGCATAATCCTTCTTATTCAGAAGAATATCAAATGCGATCAAATATTCATTTACGGCCTGATCAAGAAGTTTTTCTCGGAGGTAATTTTCAGCTAATAATAACCGCATCTTAATATTATTCCGGTCAAATTCAAGGATCTTCTTATACATATCAAGGGCTCTTCTTTGATTACTATTCCGTTTGAACTCTTCAGCCATTTCAAGATAAATCTGTTTGGCCTCAATAATTAATCCCTGTCTGGTATACAACTCCGCAAGCCTGAAAGAAGCTTTATCATATTTAGGATCTATACGCGAGATCCTTTTATACATAGCAATTGCTTTTGTAAAAAACCCCTCTTTGAGGTAGTAATCGGCCATCCACTCAAATTGTTCGATAGCGCCTTTAATATTTTTGGATTTTAATTCTATGTCTCCGATGATCCTTCTTACCTCAAGATCATCAGGTTTTATATTGAGAACTTTCTTATACTCTTTAATAGCAGGTTCAAATTTCTGTTGTTTAAAATACTTGTTAGCTTTCTTAAGTAATAAAATTCTCTTTTCAGCCATTTTTAATTTTAAAAGTTTTCCTGTGATAAGTTGAAATACCTGAAGTATTTAATGATAATATGTGTTCTCTTGTAGGATATCCATTATTTCTTTCTAAACCATATTCTGTAAAATATTCAGAAAATTGTCTCATTAAACCATCCCTGAATACTTTGGCAATAATCGACGCTGCAGCAATCGAAATGCTCTTTGAATCACCTTTAATTATTCCCTCCCCATCCATATATATGAAATCGGGATTCATCCCGTCAATTAAAACATAGTCAGGTTCTATTTGCAAATTCATTAAAGCCTGTTTCATTGAGGTTTTTGTTGCATTTAGGATGTTCATTTCATCTATACTTTCATTCCAACACCATCCAATTGAAAAAGCATCAGCATTTTCATAAATATCATCTGCAAGTATTTCCCTTTTTTTTGATGAGATTTTTTTTGAATCATCT
>DBOL01000051.1 GCA_002299555.1 Candidatus Aminicenantes bacterium UBA647 | reverse complement strand
AAAAATCAGAATAAAAAAAAATCTGGAATTATTTCTCTTCCTCTTTCTCTCCTTTTTGGGGATCTAATGCAGCGGAAGCTTCCTTCAGCTCTTCAATTGCTTTTTTTACTTCCGGTTCACCCATATATTTACCGACCTTTCCGTAAAGTCTCATCAACTTTTTAGTCGTCTCTTTTATTTTATCAAGTTGAGGCTTAAGGGCTTCCGGATGGGTCTTCTCATCTTCAAGTTCGGGATATTTATCCAGGATAACTCTGAATAGTGGTGCAAAAACTTTAACATCTTTTATATACTCAGTGATTACGGCAGCAATCTCCGGAGCTGTATCTGCTTTTTCAAGTCCTCCTATAAATTTTTCGATCGCAAGCTGCATCTGGTTTATTATCGGTACTGCTTCTTTGTAGTCTTTTGCAAGCATTGTCGATCCAAAGATCAAAGTTAATACGATCATTAATGTAAATAGACTTCTTTTCATGCTCCACCTCTTAATGGTTTTTTTTTAGCATTATACAACAGCAGTTGTTTGTTTTACAAAATAATTCAAAATATTGATTCAAATTGACTTTAAATTTTGTGTAATTTATGATGCCGATATGAGCAAATTTAAACTAAGTTATAATAACAAAGTAAAAAATATTATATTCATTCTGGTAATTTTTCTCTCTTTCAGTATTTCATATTCAAAAACTCAAAAAAAACAATATTATCCTGAGAGAAATAAGCAATGGGAAAGAGAATCTCCCGACAGATCAGGATTCATTCCGTTAAAATTAAAGGATGCTGTCGATTTTGCCATGTTGAATGAATACTCAGGATCACGCGATATGCGGGTCGAGATTTTGAAATCCTTTTCCAGAGAACCGTACATAAATATCGTGGGACCAACGAAAAAAAGGGGCGGACCTGCAGGAGTTATCCTGAAGGGTGGATATATAGTATCTGAATGGGGAGACATTAACAGAGTTGATATGACCTTCAGTGTCACTAAAAGCTATCTCTCAACTATCGCTGGACTTGCTGTAGATCTCGGCCTTATAAAGGATGTTAACGATAAGCTCGCTGAATATGTGTGGGATGGAACTTTTGAAGGTGAACATAATTCAGGAATCACATGGGATAACCTTCTGACACAATCATCTGACTGGTCGGGAATCCTGTTCGGAAAGAAAGATTGGGCAGACAGGCCACCTTTGGAAGGTGGATTAGACGACTGGCGAATGAGGGAATTCAACACTCCGGGAAGTGTTTTTAAATATAACGATGTCAGAGTAAACGTCCTTTCCTATTCATTACTGCAAGTTTGGAGAAGACCGCTTCCGGTGATCCTTAAGGAGAAGATCATGGATCCGATCGGAGCTTCCCGATCATGGCGTTGGTTTGGATATTCCAACTCATGGATCAATGTTGACGGGATCAAAGTCCAGTCTGTCAGCGGAGGGGGACATTCAGGAGGCGGGATATTTATAAACACACTCGATCATGCCAGGTTTGGACTTTTATACCTCCGAAATGGTAATTGGGCCGGGAAACAATTGATCTCAAAAGAGTGGATAAAAAATGTACAAAACCCATCTGCTGCAAACCCGGGATACGGGTATATGTGGTGGCTGAACAGCGGTGGTGGCAGGAAGATGGAAGGAGTTCCTCCGTCAGTATATTATGCAGCCGGATTCGGTGGTAACTACATTTTAATTGATTATGCTAATGATATAGTAATTGTTACCAGGTGGCTTGAACCATCAAAATTGGGAGATTTCCTTAGAATATTCTACAGATCGTTTAAATAGATCTTTCAACAAATATAAATAAATAGAATTGTCACAGAATCGGGACTTATATTGATCATTTACAATGGAAAAATTATTGCTTAAAATTGATAACATAGCAAAGGAGGATAAAATGAGAGCAAAAAGAGATTATCTTAGTTCGGGCAGAGGAAGTTTCATTATTTCGTTAATAGTAGTGATAAGTGCACTATTCGTCCTTACCGGATGTTTAAGCCTACCTTATGGAAATCCTGCAGATCCCGGTTCATCGGGCAGGACGGGGCATAGACAATCACCTGGTACTGTTTACTACATGGATCAGACCTCCGCTATCAGAGGTGGAGGCTTTACGATCAGAAATGAGCGAGGGCAGGTCGTATTCTCAATAAGAGGTAATTTTTTTTCCAGGAGCAGGAGAATATCCCTGCTGGATCATAGAGGAAGAGAATTGTTCTACATCACAAAAACCGTATCCGGACCACGAAACAGGTATAGAATATACAGTTACGGGAAATTACGTGCAAAAGTCTATAAAAGCAGAACTTCAAGTTATGAAAAGTTTTATATTAATGCAAAAAGGGGAAAAGATTATACTGTCCGGGGTGATTTCCGGAACAGATTGTACTCTTTTTATTACAAAGGACGTCAGATTGCCAGCATTTCAAAAAGGAGAAGACCTTACTCAGATAAGTACAGAATTGAGATATCCCCTTTCCAGGATAATCTGATCATTCTCGCTGCATCCGTAATAATTGATATGGATAATAGTTTCCGCAGGAGGTAAGTGATGGGTAACAGGGAATTTTCCTATTCAGTGCGATTTTTTAAGATCTTCCCGATAATCCTTATTATAAGTATGGTTTTTATTCTTTCCGGTTGTGCCCGGTATTCATATAGGGACGTAGAAACCATCCCCCCGGAAAACGCAAGGCTATTCAGTGCAAAAGTATATTTTATTGATCAAAAATTCTGGTCAATTGGAGACAAGTTTACTATAACTGACGAGCAGGGAATTCCTGTTTTTTTTGTGAAGGAAAAATTTCTCACTATCGGTGACCGGCTTAGTTTTATGGATGAAAAAGGGTCATTAATTTTTTATATCAAACAGAAGGTTCTCAGTCTCAACAAACAATACAGGATCTACAGCAACAAAAAACTTGTGGCACGTGTTATAAAAAAATTTAAACCATTCAATGATAAATTCATTATTGATCTGCCGGGAGAAGATGACTATCTCATCAGAGGAGATTTTATAAGTCATCGCTATTCATTCTTCCGTAACGGGAGGAAGGTTGCTCAGATATCAAAGAAGTGGGGCACAGTCGGAGATAATTATATGGTTGAGATAGGAGCTCATGAGGACGATCTTATAATTCTTGCAGCTGCAGTTATTATTGATATGGCAAGTCACAAAGAAGAATAATGTTGAGTAAATAAAAAATACCCTTCTGATAATAAAATCAGCGGAAGATATATCGTTAAATTTTGACAATATAAAACTTTGTGTTATAATAGTATTCGGAACGGTTATTAACATGGACACTAAACAAAAAACAGAGAATTACAGACAGAGTGCTCAGAGGGACAGAATTCTTGAAGTCCTTAAGACTACAAACTCTCACCCTACGGCAGACTGGCTATATTCCCAATTAAAATCAGAATTTCCAAAACTCAGCCCCGGAACAATTTACAGGAATCTTGGCATACTTCAGGAAATGGGAAAGGTAAAAAAAATTCAGTACGGAAGCACTTTTGACAGGTTTGAAGCAAACTTGTCAGATCATTACCACCTTATTTGCGAAAGCTGTAACAGTATCACAGACATCAATCTTCCGGCCTGTAAGGATATTTTGAACAAAGCGGAGGAGCTCTCAGATTTTTCGATAAACTATCATCAAATTGAGTTTTACGGTATCTGTATATCATGCAGGAGAGCCAGTTAATATTTTTTTTTGTAGCTCTAACTAATAATCGTTACGAATAGCATAAAAAAGGAGAATAAAATGGAAGAAAGAGAATTAAACATGCCTTTACTGGGAGATGATTTCCCTGAACTGGAAGTTCAGACAACACACGGACCGATGAATATCCCGGGAGACCTCAAGGGCAAATGGTTCGTACTGTTCAGTCATCCGGCTGACTTCACACCAGTATGTACAACAGAATTCGTCTCTTTTCAAAAAAGGATGGATGATTTCAAAAGACTTGATACCAAACTTATCGGAATGTCAGTCGATCAGGTTTTTTCACACATCAAATGGGTTGAATGGATTAAGGATGAACTGAATGTTAATATAGAATTTCCCGTAGTTGCTGCAAATGATTCGATTGCACTAAAACTGGGTATGCTTCATCCTGGAAAAGGTACAAATACAGTTCGTGCAGTATTCATAGGCGATCCGGAAGGAAAAGTAAGGCTGGTTTTATACTATCCCCAGGAGATCGGAAGAAATATAGATGAAGTAGTCCGTGCACTCGAGGCTCTTCAGATATCAGATGAACAGGGAGCTGTTCCAGCTAATTGGCCTAATAATGAATTGATAAAAGACAGGATTATTGTTCCACCTGCAAAAGATATTAAAACTGCAGAGCAGAGAGTAAAAGATTATGAGTGTTATGACTGGTGGTTCTGTCATAAACCACTGGAAAAATAGTCAAATCGCCTTCAACGGACAGGGGTAGTTAATGCCCCTGTTCCTGTCAGGTATAAACCTTCACAGAAGTAAAATATTTTTTATAGATTGTCAATCCGATATTTAATACTAACATAACTATCACCGGCATTGCATGGTACCAGAAGTTATCAATAGTACCTTCATTAAGTTTGTATTGTTTGAGAAGTAGTGATACTACGTATAATAAGATCCAGTAAAATGTTGTGTTCTTTTCCCTTAAAATAACTTTGAGAAGACTGAATTTTCCTTCATTTTTCTTATAGTTCTTAAAATTTGGAATAACCTTGGGAACATTTTCGAAATAGTCTATATATTCTTTCCCGAATTCTTTTTTAAGAAAATTCTCTTCAGAAAGAATTATAAAGTAATAATTCAAGGCAAAAAAGATATTTAATAAAATTAGAGCATTAATACTTGTGTAGGCAATTATAACTCCGTTATATATGAAAAAATTCCCCACATAGAGAGGATTTTTTATCAGCGAGTACAATCCGCCTGTATTCAGATTATCTGCTTTAAGATAATTTTCCCGCCCCGATGTAACCGGTTTCGAAAATCCTACAGATGTCATCCTTATCAATCCCCCGAAGAGGGCTATGGCAAAGCCGGATATACTTATTAGTGTATTGAAACGGCCCGGATCATCAGGATTGAACACGAAGAAACATATCAATATTATCGGAACTACACTTATTGCTCTGAAACGAAAACACTGATCCCCTATCCTGAGTTTTAATCCTTTCCTGTTATTCCCATGACTATCTTCTAATTTTTCATTATCCATTTAAATATTATCTCCTGAAGTTTATTAAGAATTATATACATCATTATAAATAATTCAAGTTTGATTTATTTTTGTATAAAATGGCATATCAGATGAAAAAGCTTTAAAATATATTATAAGGAGTGAATATGAAAAAAATTTTACTGATAGTTTTTATATTGATTATAAATATTTCCGTTATTTATGCAGGTAAACCTATGCTTGAATCTGACACATATATAACTGAAAAGGGAGATATGAAGATCACATTTGTAGGGCATGCATCATTGATTATTGAATTTAACAAAATAGTAATTCATATTGACCCTTTTTCCAGGGTTTGGAATTATGACAACCTGCCGAAAGCAGACATGATAATTATTACTCATCATCACGGTGACCATCTTGAGCCTGAACTTATTAAAAAATTGAGGAAACCAGGCGCGCCTGTTATTGCTCCGGAATTAAGCAGTAAAGATATCATTGATTGCATTGTAATGAGTGATGATGAAACGAAGATAGTGAATGGTATTAAGATCGAAGCAATTCCCGCATATAACTTCGTTCATAGAAGAAAAAGTGGGGATCCTTATCACAAAAAGGGTGAAGGAAATGGATATATCCTGAATCTGGGTGGGAAAAAGATCTATATTGCAGGGGATACAGAGAACACTACGGAAATGAAAGAACTGAAAAAGATTGATATAGCTTTCCTCCCGATGAATCTACCCTACACAATGACCGAGGAAATGGTTGCAGACGCCGTAAAAGCTTTCAGGCCCGTAGTACTATATCCTTACCACTGCAGGGGTTCTGATTCGGAAAAACTTATAAAACTTCTTGAAGGGGAAATAAATACTAAAGTGCTGATAAGAGATTTTTATAAAGGGATGAAGAAAAACTAAACCATCCGGAAATTATAAAAACCTCTATCTCAACACAATTTAATTTGCGACAATAAAATTGTGATTAAATTTCAACCTCAGCCATCCAGTATCCGTGAAGGTTGCAATTTTCAACAATTCTAACTTTTCCTGAAGTCTCTTTCACATGGAAAGCAGCTGCAGGATTCAAGCTGTTAGCTGACAACATAACCCGACCTGAGAACTCATCATTAACATAACAATCAATAAATGTTATCAGATGTCCCTCTGTCATCGGATGTAATACTTCTCCTATTCTGACATGAACATCTGTACATGTGTCTTCAGGGATCAAACCACATGTTTTAACAACTTTTATTGAAGGGACATGTTTAACATCAGCTTCAGGACTTTTCGCCTTTGAATCTACAAAAACATTATCATTCTTTTCAAAATGCTCTTTGGGCATTTTACAGACCGGGCAACTATCCGGGGCACCATTGAATGCAAGATGCCCGCATGTTTTACAAATATGAATATCCATTTATTCTCTCCTTTTTATTGTTTATATTATAAAGCATTTCAAATGTAAATGATACCTTATTGGTAGCATTTCGGAAAGAAAACACAGTTTTTTGTTATTTTTTAACTATTTTTGCCGGGTAAAACGGGATGTTTAAAGCTCGGGGAGGTTTTTAAGCAGAAACCTGTGACGATTCTCTATCGTATCTGACTTGACAAGTACAGGATCATATCCTATCGAAATATATGTTTCCTGAAGAAGTTTGAACAATCTTG
Source organism: Candidatus Aminicenantes bacterium UBA647 (assembly GCA_002299555.1). GTDB lineage: Bacteria > Acidobacteriota > Aminicenantia > UBA2199 > UBA2199 > UBA647. The sequence goes on along the minus strand of DBOL01000051.1, from coordinate 4,044 downwards.
CCTGATCCTCTCTGTCCTCTGTCCTCACTCCATCTTTTACCAATTCGAGGGGCTCAAATAAAAAAACCTTCCTGAACCTGAAACTCATTGCTGATCTTTTCACTTCTTCAGGAACAGGTAATCCACCAAGAATCAGAAATGCTATATTATCCGGAAGGGAATAATCATGGATGATCATATCTGATCTATTGAGCTGAAACGCATCATGCGTCATAAGGTAGAAAAGGATCTTTTGGGTTTCCACGCTATACAATATATCTTTTTCAAACGAAATACCCCTCTTTTTTATATCAACAATATAATCCCTGCTGATATCAGGATTAACCTTGAATCCCTCTTTCTGAAGCCGTCTTAATGAAGTGGATTTTCCTGAACTTGGTGCTCCGGTTGCAAGGAACCAGTTCGTATCCATCCATAGGGGATGATCATATAACTTTTCAATCAGTTCTTTATATCTCTTCTCAAAATCTTTAATTTCTATACCTTTCATATTCATTAATTAAACCACTAAATTTATTATACGCAAAATAAAAAAAAAGTTGAATCTCTTTTTTTCCTTTGATACACTATATCTAACTTAATCCTTACCATATCTATTTTATAGATTTAAAACTGTTATCAGGAGTAGTAATGATTTTTGATATTGCGATTTTTCTTGAAAAGATATTTTCGCCCGGAAAAAATGAAACCCTCACGATAATGATCGATCTGCCGCGTGATAAAGAAAATGATTCAGCGGAATGGGAAGAGCGAAGACAGATGGCCGCAGATTGGCTCGAAAAAATAAGTTCCATTTCAGATAAATGGGGATTAAAAGTGAATCCCCTGGTTACTTATAAGGCCACATATAACCATAACGCAAGACTCCCCAACAAATGCATGGTTGGTTCAAAAGAAATGAAAACCAGAGAAGTGATAAAAAAATCCACTATAATTTTATCCATGCCCGAATATTCGGCAACAGCCCCTCTTTATGCATACTCCAGATCATTAAAAAAACTACGAGTCGGATCCATGCCGGGAGCACAAAGATTTATGGAAAATTCAGGACTTGCAGCAGATTATGGAAAGATTGCAGATAAATGTAATTCTCTTATCTCTATATTGAAAAATGCGGTGGGAGCAGAGGTCCTTTTCTCAAGTGGACACCAATGCTATTTTGATCTGACTAAAAACAAATTTTACGGAGATGATGGGATGCTCCATCCCAAAACAGGTGGCACCGAGAAATCAACGTCAAATCTCCCAGCGGGAGAAGTCTATACAGTCCCCAATGAAGAGCCCGGGAGCCTGACCAGAGGCAAACTACCTTTCTCGGAAGGAAACGAAAAAGGCGTTTTTATCATTAATGAAAATAAGATCATTGAAGTTCAGGGAGATTCACCGGAGACTGCAGAACTCCGGAATAAGATGGAAGAAGACCCGGGATGGTGTAATATTGCCGAATTTGCTATCGGAGTAAATGATAAAGCTGAAGTGACAGGAAACATACTTCAGGATGAAAAGGCAGGTTTCCATTGGGCATTTGGATTAAGCGAGCACCTTGGTGGTATTACAGGTGAAGACAAGTTCAACTCTCCCGAGAATGTGACCCACAGAGATTTTGTCTATGCAAAAGACAACGAGATCGAATGTTCATTGCTTGAAATTATTTTCCCAGATAATTCCAGGAAAATATTGATCCGGGCCGGCGAACTTACTATATAGATCTTCCCTATCTCAATCTGATATTCTTCCTGGAACTTGAAGAAGTCCAATCTTATCCCCATTCTTCTCGAACCCATGCAATGTGAACAATATCCTGTGATTTTCAACTAAAAGATCATATAGAGGTGATAAGATGATACAAAATGATGATAAAATGCATATAAGGTTTCGGAAAAAAAATAATCCTCCTTCCCACTTTACATTACACCTTGACAGCAATAGTATATTATTTCACAAATGAAAACGGAGGTATCAAATGAAAACAAAAGCAGTTCAGGATTTTTACGAGGAGAGATTTGCTCATTGTTACGGATGCGGAAGGCTGAACAAGGACGGTCATCAGTTTCAAACTTTCTGGGAAGGTGATGAGACAGTGACAAGATTTACACCCGATCTGAATCACATATCTCTCCCAGGTTTTATTTATGGAGGCTTGCTTGCCTCTATGATCGACTGTCATGGAACAGGATCTGCTGCACTTGCCTATGCTAAAGAAAATAACATTGAACTTGAAGAGTTTAATGCCCCCCGCTTTGTTACAGGTTCACTATGTGTAAGTTATAAAAAACCTACTCCCATGGGTCCTGAACTTGTGGTCAAAGGAAAGATAAAAGAGATAAAAGGGAGAAAAGTAGTGATCGATGCCACTCTTACAGTTGAAGGTGATGTATGTGCAACAGGGGAAATAATATCACTTCTTGTCCCCGAAGACTTCGGCCAAAAATAATTTTGCTATTTCAGATAAGTATTTTTACGGGGATTAGAATAAACTTATATTTTTTGACCAAACTCAATAAATACTTATAGAATAAGAATATCCGATTCGGCAATTACCGATCCATCAGCAGCAAGCGCTTTAAGCACATACTTTCCTTCAACACCCGGTGTAAGATATTTGTCATTAAAAGTGAAAGTACCGGCTTCTGTAAATCTTGTTATCTCCTTCCATACTCCTCCTTTATACTTATAAAGGACATATGCTTTGACATCCATCGGTAAAGTTTCATGTTCGATTATTGTAATAGTAAGCTCTCCAAACTCTTTCTCAAGGATCCAAGCATTATCTTCAACCCTTGCCCCGGAGAGGAGCATCTCCGGTGGATACGTGATCAGCCTGAAATATACATCTACAATATGATCATAATGAACTCCGGCTAGAATATATGGGTTGGCTACCACTACTTCTTCACTATTATCAATTATTTTGTATAATTCATATCCCGGATCAGGGAAAAGATTTATAACACAATCTTTCCCTGGCAGAACCTCATAAATTTCTTTCTCTGCACTACCGCCCTCTGTTTTCACATTAACTTCAATAGTATGCAACTCATTTATCTGTGCCAGAAAGATTCTTTTATCTCCTGAGGCCTGAATCTGATCTAGGGGAAATGCCTGGGAAGCGACACCTACAGTGAATCCATAATTATTCCCTGTAATATAAAGGATCCCATTCTCATAGACCGCAATTGAGTTGCCTACTCCAAAAGTATAATTAGTAAATTTATGGACAAATTCAACATTCCCGGCTTGAGTCATTTTAAGTAAAAATGTAAACATTGCAGGCTCAACACTAATATTTAATTTAAATCCTGAATTTGGTATATCCGGGATATCATTCGCTGCAGATCCGGTCACAAAAATTTTCCCGTTGGGGCCTACATCAACAGAAAGTCCCGCTGAAAGTTTTGCTATATAAGGTCTTTTAAGCCAATCCTTAACACCTTCAAAAGTAAAGGATCCGACAAAAAGTTTAGATGAGACCGGAGAAATACCATTTTTCTTTTCAGGGACTATTGAGGTTAAAGATGTGCGGGATGTGCTTGTTAGAATTGAGGGGAGGTTATCGATCGACCCTGAAACGAATATCCTGTTAGCGGAAGAAAAATCAATCGTGTGAGGATATGCGCTGTCGTCCTCACCTATGAATGTATACCAATTGAACTGACCGGCACCGGATAAACATGCAATAAATCCGTCCGGTAAATCATCAACAAGTTTATCATTCACAGGTAATCCGTATTTTTGGACAGTCCAGTACAAAAGACCCTGTCCTGTTACAAAAGTTATCTCCCCGGGTGCAACAATAATATCAGAAGGGATCTCATAGTAATCACTACCAAGGAATGTATACCATTGAAGTGTTCCGCTGTTGGAGAGTTTCGCAACTATAACGTCCATCTCATAAGTACCCGTGTTGAAGGCGAGTTCCGGTTGACCATAGGCCGAAGTATTCCATTCATCCCATGAATAACCTGAAACAAATATATTACCCTGCTTTGAAATAGCCAAGGCTGACAAATTATCACCACCACTACCACCAAGAAATGTGTGCCA
>DBOL01000101.1:8320-11763 GCA_002299555.1 Candidatus Aminicenantes bacterium UBA647 | reverse complement strand
ATATATTTTTCAGGGATCGGATAAATTCCAGTTTAAAAGGATCGGTTTTTTTGTTGGCCCTGATAGTCCTTATAAATACAGATGGTGAATCATATTTAAATCCTTCATCATACTCATATCCGAGGATATCATTCCCTACAAGTTTCCGATAAATTTGAATATTAAAAAATTTCCCCAAAGTAAACTTCTTCAACTTCATATCAGAACTTGACCTTAGAAACGGCCTTCTGGTCACAATATCTTTTAGAAGCTGAGTTTGTTGCTTCTTATTCAACTTCTTGAAACTTCCGGTCGGATATGAGCCATTCAAAAAACCGGATGTAAAAAGGATCAAAACTAGCAAACAGGATATATTTTCACTTTTCATTTCCCCTCCCAACGTCAATATTTTTCTTCTTATTTCCGGGAATTCTATTTTTTAAATGGCCATGGCTCAGTCCCTTCAGAGACAATAACAATATCAAAATAATTGTCATTGTTAATGTGAATATTGAGAGGCAATTTGTTTCTACTCTGACAATTCTGATACTATAGGCAAGAAAAATTGCAGCAACATACCACAAGGAGATGAAAAGATCGCTATTGTCCATCTCTTCAATTCCAAGACCATCAAAGATCATTCCTGTACATGTGGTATGAAATTTTGTTAATAGTTCATCCACTCCGGATTGCTTTTTATTCATAATTTTTCCGAATAATCTCTTTAATAATATGAACGATCTGAGATCTTCGAGTAAGCTGAGATTTCAATATCCATCGAAAACCTAACCTTCAACTCAGTACCCGCTTTGACTGTAATAGTGGGAAGGATAGCCAATGAATCAGATGCCAGTCTGTCATTAAGCGTGTTGAAATTGTCAGACGTCCTGTCAATAAAATGGGACAGCCCGGATGTCTGGCTTACTTTATTTTGAGCAAATCCGCTCAAACCATTAAGTGAACCATATAAGATAGAAGATCCGAATTTCGCAAAAAAATGACTGTTTTTTCTCCCTTTTATGCCAAGAGCACCTGAACCATCCAAAGCGTTCATCCCCCTGTCTCCCGATCCGAAACTCAAGGAGGAACCATTTGGTAAAATAAGTCTTTGAAAACTGATAAACAATCTCTTGTCCTGCTGATGGGAAACTTTATCAGCATATCCGATGATCTTTGAATTAGCAGGAATAAGGACAAATTTTCCTGTGCGATCAATCAGATCCCTTGTTGTCACTGCTGTAACCGGACTGGATCGCTTATCATTTACTATCCGGTTCGTTAATACCGCATGAAGGAACTCACCTTCAAATATTGTAAATATGGGATTGGAATTAAATATAAGCTGTTCAATACCTGAGCGTTCAGTTTTTTTTTGTACTCTGCCAGCTTTACTTTGACCAGTTCCACTTTTCCCTTTATACAATATCTCACCTCTTCCATTATTAAATATTCTGGCATTTCTCTGAGTGTTACTGAAAGCAAATTGAGTTTCTACTCTTACTCTTTTTGTTATCCTTTCACTTATTCCCGATGACTCAATATCCCTTTGTGGCTCAGGGAACAATTCACCGGAGGTTTCATCTTCCTTCTGAAGATATAACATCAGATCTTCAAATTGATCATATGATTCAGGGCTTTTTAGTTCATTATCACTTCTAACTGCTTCTCGTTCATTTAGCAACCTTTTTTTGTCTTCCTGTTCTGCGCGTTTTCTCAGGTCACTAATAAGACTTTCAGTATATTCATCAACCGCTGCATTCTTCCCAAGAAAAACATCGTCACTGATCATTCCGATCTTCTCGTCATATATTTTCTTCTGTTCCTCAAGCTGATCTATCTGTGCAAGCAGATCTTTATTATCAGTTCTGACTATCTCCCCGGGGTGATCATTCTCAGGCTCTTCGACAATTCCATACAAAAAAAATGTGATAATAAAGATCACAAATCCTCCGATAATCATAACAAGTCTGTCCTTCATTTTACTCCCGATCCTTCTTCGCTCCTTTTTTCTTCCCCCAATATTTACAAAATTCGAATAGATATCACCCATTTGTTATTTTCTCCTGATCGTTGATTCAAACTTCCCGGATTTCAGAATTATCATTTCCTTTTTACTGATAACCCTGTGAACAATATAACAACCCTCCATATCACTATACCTGACAGGTTCAAGTTTTGATCTTTTCCCTTTCCCCCGAATAAAAACCGCAGGACGTATCTGGCTCATAGGGAGGTATATTTTTGTCAGGATACCATCGTCCTCTACTTTTTCGATCCTGAAATTTTTATCCTTTATCCTGTACCGATCATTTATGCGCCTGTTATTCAATTTATATTTCGGGACCGGCTTTATGCTTTTTGTGTCCGAATTGAAATAACTTATGTTCTCTCTTATGATAACCTTCTTCACAACATCAGAATCACGGCCTCTTTTTGAAACTTCTTCAAGGATGAAACTATAAATTTTTGAATTTCTGGTTATCAGGTCAAGTGAAGTATGAATACCCCGTTTTACCGGAACCACATAAACAAATCTTTTGTTATCACAATTTATGACCCACTCACCTGTCGGCTCTATAATATCTGCGATCATTTCATCGGGAGGAAGTACAAACATAGTAGTGCAATTTGTCTCGCATCCGATCTTTAATATACTTGTTCCATTTCTCCCGTCACATACAACGTTCAGGACCTTGTATTGACGCTGCACACCCGATAACAAATTAAGCCCGGTTAAAGTTATCATCACCAGCAAGATCAATTTTCTAATAGTCATTCCCTTCCTCCCTGTTTAAAAATATATTTTCCCTGTATTCAACGATTAATAGTCCGTGTGCATTCCCCTTTTTTCTTATAACCGGTTTTATCCTGAGAATTGCAAAATATTCTTTGATGCTGGATGAATCACCCCCTGAAGAGATCAGCCTTTTGTTGAAAAACACCTGGATCTTAAGGTCAGGAAGTTTTTCCAGTATTGAAATAGATCTGACACTCACAAGCCCCTGCATACTCCTGTTTATATGATCATATCTTTTTGACAATAGGAGTGTGTTCTTAATGTCAGCAGCAGCCTCAGCAGATGTTTTTGAGATCGCATTAACTAAATTTGTCTTAACAGTTAGCCTGTTGTAAGTATAAAGATCAGAGATGAATCCGGAAATAAAATCATTTATCTCTGCATTGCTTCTGGTTTCACCCTTGGCATCAATGAAATCAAAATCGATAGCTTCGGCACTCCCGGTCTCCTTATTAATAAATATCGGAAGTGGTTTAACCTCGTTGATCTTTCCGGTTAATTTTAAGCTGTAGAAAGATAAAAGTATTATTATTAACAGCTCCACAACTATAATAAATTTATATGCTGTATTGATCACGATTCTCGCATTTTTTTCATAAATATAATCGCTCATTTATTATCTCTCCCATTCGTCGCATTTGCCGGAGAATTATCTCTGGGATTTGCA
>DBOL01000101.1:0-7947 GCA_002299555.1 Candidatus Aminicenantes bacterium UBA647 | reverse complement strand
GCCGTATCAGGCTTTGATCGTCCCCCGGGAGCCCCAGCCGCAGCTTTACTACCGTTCCCGCCCTTCAACATATTCATACCCCCCCTGGCAACCATACTTGTGGCTATTGCTGCAGAAGCGGCTATGCTTCCAGCCTTTGCAGCTATATTCCCGGCCGAACCGGTAATACTTCCGACCAGCTTTGAAACAGAAAAAATAAGTCCGAATGTCAGGAGAGGATTGATCATCATCATTCCAATATTTTCGATCGTGTTGGTCATACTTCCGGATAAGGGGTCTTCTATGGTCGAGTTGTTAATATCCACACTTCCTGAATACAGAGAAGTAGTTATCTTCATTATCATTATGTAAGCCGGAATAGTAAGAAATACCGAGAGTAAAATTATTGCCCACTTGACCCCGGTACCCCTCAGTTCAGGAGACAAGAGCATAGCAATAAATACCGGACCCAAAACAAGAGTGAGTGCAAGAGACGCATATGCTCCGGCAATCAAAACAAGGATAAGGACCATTGCAATATATATAAATAAAAGCCCCAATCCACTGAGAATGGCAAGAACAATTGCCAGGAAGAACACTGAAAGACCTCCGCCTGATCTCCGGTCAAGTTCAAGAGATGCCCGCTGAGCTTCCACACCTTTTTTATAGCCTTCATTTATCCAATCATTCACTTCTTCAAATCTCGGGATCATCTCTTTACCTGAATTCACGGCTCCGGCATATATCTCTTTTGACAATCCATTGAAATTGAGCAATATTGTTCCGACGAAAAGTATAAGGATTAATTTTTGCCCAAGCTTAACCCCCTTCCCGTTAGTGATATCTATCGCCTCTTTCAATATTTCGATCACTATGAGCAGAATAAAAACAGAGCCTCCGAACGGGAGAAAAATATCCTGATACTCAAGTATCGAATCTCCAAAGATCTTTATCAGGCTCTCAAGCATTGAGGTCATATTAATTTATAAGATCACTCGTGAGATCCCCGGTCATTCTGAAAAGGAAAAGGACCATCAATATTAAAAGAATTGCAGGCACAAAATTCGAAAAAAGGCCAACTATACCTCCCGCTTCTTCATAGATCTCATATTGATGTTCGACTATGAACCTGTGTGATATTTTCAATATCACTGAATACATGAAAAGTGACATAAATTTTGAGAAGACAGATTTTATCCAGCTTATCCCGATGGATCTCGTTTCAGGTGACATCATCAAAGAGAGAGGAACAGGCCCCATTGAAAGGAGGATCAGAAAGACAGCATACTTTTTAGAAATTATCAGTATGATCATTATCAGAAGGATAAAACAGATAAAATGGGATATTGTGGTAAATATAACCCGGAGAACATAATCCAGATCAAATTTTGAAGTATCAATCCCCGTTGTAAGTTTTACATAGAAATCTACACCTGTCGGATTCGGCCCGAGCAGGTTGGAATCATGTCTCACCTTCACATATTCACTCAATACAGCAAAATTCTTTTGAAGTCCTGCATTATCCATCAGCCCTTTGTTAACTCCTTCATATATAGATGGAAATCTGATCATAAAGATCAGAAGTATCAGATATGTGATAAATTTGACCCCGAGGTTAAATCCACTGCCGGAAACAAGATCAACAGCAGATTTTATTATTTCTATCACAAGAAGCAGGATCAGTATTCCCATAGCCAGATCAAAGAAATATGAACTGAAATCTGATATTTTCTCTGTCAGGATGTTCAGGATCGTCTCCAGGATCTTTCCGTCATTCATTTTCTTTTTTCTGCCATAAGCCCTGCACTATTGATTTTCAGTCGTGAAGCATGATTTCTATTCCTCCTGTTTTTATCCATACCGGCACTTCTGATCCCGATCTCCGTCTGAGCATTTACAAGAGAAATAAGTTCTATCATCTGCTTATCGATCTCATGATCAAGTAAAACTTCCAGACCGATCAATCTACCCATTCTCACCTCATCACGCCCCTTCGGTTTGGAAAAATTCTTTATATATTTTTTAATTTCGACAACTTTATTTCCCCGGAGCTTTTGAGATTCCCGTGTGTTTTTGAGAAGAGTTATAAGAGATCCGATCTTCCCCAGGTATTCAAGTCCATCATTTATATTCTCATCAGTGATCTTTCTGAAATTTGAATTAGAAATATATTCCTTGTTGTCCTTATAGTGTAATGTATAAAAAAGATTCGGGAATTCCGTTTTAAGTTTCCCGGGATCCTTAAAAACACTCTCCCACCTCAAACCCATTTCATTCACATCAACTTTAGATCCGCTGTAGATCTGATCCGTGTCCCATGATTCAAATACTTCTAATTCACCTGCTGAAAATTTTGTATAGTATTTTGACCATTTTAATTTATAGAAATTAATGAACTCTTCATAATGATCATCAAATTTATCTGAGACTCCGGTGATCTTTGTTGATATTTTCCCTAACAGATCTAGTACTTTTATAAGATCAAAACTAAAGGGAAAAAGACCTCCCGATACTATCATCACCAAAAGAATAAATGCTATTGCTCTTTTCATATCTACATTACACCATTTAGAACTTTCTCAGATCTTTTCCTGTCCTCATGAATTTCGATCTCCCTCTTCTTTGCCTGATCCATCCTTATAATCTGCTCTTTTAAGGTCAGTTCCATTTTCATTCTCATGGAAGTTATCAGAAGATCCAATTTGACGAGTTGTTCAAGTTTCAGGTTGCAGAGCAGGCCTATAAGTTTTCCTGTTGAACGCTGATTACTGAATTTTCTGATCAGGCTTTCGACACTTTTATATTTTTCTTTTCCCTTTGAGATCACCTCTCTCGTATCTGCGATCATACTCAGGACAGTCTCATATTCTTTGTATATAGCCTCCTCTCCGGCAATCCGGTAATCTGCCCGTTTTTTAAATTCAGGATTTCTTAAATACAATTTGCTATCCGTGAGCGGAGAATTGTCTTTCAGGAAAGGCAGTTTTTTAAAGAGATTTCCCGGATCTTCCCATATCTCTTTCCATGAATCATCTTTTGAGATCTTTACATATGGACTATTAAAATAGAATTCGATCTCTTTAAAATTCAAAAGGAAATCTAATGCTTCTCTTTTCAGGCCACTGTGAATTTTTGCAAATTTCCCTTTGAATTCTGAAAAATCATCTTTAAGCTTTTTTGTGGTCTCAAGGATATCTTTCAATGCATTAAAATGTTTTTTATACTCAAGAGCCATTTTGGAAAATGCAAGCAGGTCAGTGACAAAGAGTCCGTGGACCGGCCTTGCAGGAAATACACAGATCAGCAGAACAAGAACTATCTTCCCTGTATGATTCATTTAATTATTCCCCCTTTTATCATCCAGATATTTCTCAATCAGGGATATCCTCTCTGACCTGTCCCCTTTGAATGCACCTGTCAGCCCGACCAGATTTTCGATAGTTTTCCCTGTATCACCATCGCAGACCTCCGCCTTCATCCTGTTCCTGACGACCCTCTCTCCGGGATCAGTTGTTGCGATCCAATATGTATAAGGATCTGTCAAAGGATTAAGAACTCTCCTTATCCCTTTTGATGACCAATATAAGATCTCACGGTTTGTACTTTTCATGTTTTTATACAATTCTATGTGACTTTCATTCATCTGAAGTTTTGAAAATGATGACTCAATATCTCTTTGTCCTGAAAAGAAAAATGCCTGTTTTATATTGTTCAATATCCCGGTAGACCACTCCTCATTTGTTATCAGGTCATTGATACTTTGCGTTATGATCCCGACGAGGAGATTGTAATGACGCCCCATTCTTATCAGGAGATCGATCCAGAAACTGAACTCCTTGTTCCTCAGATATCTGTGAGCTTCATCCAGAAATAAAAATTTAGGAACATTAAGATTCTCGGGTTTGCTTATATCAGTAAAGATCTTATTAAATATCGAATAAATAATAGCAGAGATCTCTTCAGAAGATGTTTCCAGATCCTGTATATCAAAATAGACATATTTCGCCGAGTGAACGGTATCTTTCCCGGAATTAAAAAGCTCCCCTCTCTGACCTGTCTGCCAGTAGCGAAGAGCATTGGGAATATCCCGGTTCTTTGTCTTCTGCTCCAGGATCGGGATCAGAATATCAAGAGGAGGAATGCTCATCCGTCCCTTCATACTTTTTTGTATCGATCTGTACTGAAAGAAAAACTGGGAAAGGGTCTCTGACAAAATAACTCTGTTCCCTTCATTAATAAGATTCGATCCGATCATGATCCTCAGAAGACCTTCACAAAATCTCAGCTGTTGTTCAGGAATTTCCTTGTCAATATCATTAATATGGAACGGGTTAAATGAGAAGTTGATATTGTCCTTTGAGACTGTCAGGATCGATGTGTCATTTTCTGATTCCTCTTTCAAAAACTCAAACAATTCAGTGAAAGATCTCGAAAGATCAATCACATATACCCGTGGATCTTCTATCATTCCTGAGAGCAATAGTTTATTTACCAGAAAACTTTTCCCTCCGCCTGTCGGGCCTGTGATCGCCATATGATACGCATTTTCCCGTCTTGTAAAAGGTGTATATGAAAATATCCCCTTCGCCCTGTCAAGAAAATAATCTGCCGGATCCGGATCACCCCGAAACAAAAGATATACTGAAAAAAAATCTCCGGCATTACGTGTAAGGATCGTTGAATATCTTCCATTCAACTTCTCCATACCAGGGAAATTTCCGAAAAATGAGCCGGGTAGATTAAAATTCTCCACCAATGCCACTGTCCCGAGTTCTCTGAATATTGTGATCGCTTCACTTACCTTTTCCTTGAGATACTCCTTATTCTCAGATGAGAGCGTCATTGTCAAACTCCACTTTACCGGCAATTCACCATTCACCTTCACATCTTTCATGAATTCATCAGCTTCTTCCACATAATTCTCACTACTCTTATCTACAGATGAAAGAGATCTTGCGATGTTCTGATTTGCTTTGAGTCTTCTCTCTATATTCTGATAATTAATTACCTGAAAAGACTGCCTGATCAAAAATTTAATATCCAGATCAAACAGCCTCTCCAGATAGATCGAGTGAGAATATTTAGGAGGATATTTCACTGATATTACTTGTGAATAATAGCCTTTCGAAACCTTCAAAACACCCTTTTCAAACTCATAACCTGAATGAGCTAATTGAACATTCAATGAGAGATCATCCCTGTAGTCGGGAGCATTCTCATAATTAATAAGTTTATAGAGGAGTCTGAATGATTCAGTTTTAGAAGGAATATAAAACCCGAACCTTGATAGAGTTGATTTGATAGTCATCATCCCCTGATTCAATTTTTCTATATTCTCAATTAACTCTTTTTGTGAAAATTGGTGGAGCTTCTTCTCATTGATAAGCGCTGTCCAGGGAATCTCCCTTTTTGATGGATCCCAATACCTTATCGATCCGAATATTGTGTTGGAATAACTCTGTGAGGAGATACCATCCCAGAAATTCTGTTTCTGCTGCTGGAGGAACTTAATTATCTTCAGATCATTTTTATTCTTCTTCAGAGGGTGACAATTATTAATATCACGGTTCAGGAAATTTGAGATCACATATCCTTTATCTAATTGGGTAAACCCTGTCCTCAATATATTGCTGCAGTTCTCTTTCTCTTCAGGGGAAAGTTTTTCATGATCTATACCCGAGATCTCAAATAAGATCATTACTCCTCCATCCTTAAGTAAAATTACCGGGAGATCATATTTGTTATCAACGAAATCAATGTAAAGCAGGATATCATCAAGCTTCTGCTCACTTTCCCTCAACTTCTTTAAAACCGATCCATACGTTTTCAACGATTCTTTTATCAATTTCATTCAGGTCGATATCCTTATTTTCTGTTCTGAAACTGAATAAGATGATATCCTGCTCTTTAATTTGCCGGATCTCTTTGACGAATGTTCAATTTCATCCCGATTATCCCTGTAAAAAAAATACCCGAACAATCCCCCGAACAAACCGATATTCAGGAAAAAAGAGATGACCATATCGATCAATAGTGACAGGATCATCAAACTCAGGACAAAACCACCCAGTACAGTGAACAGGCTGGTGAAATAGACTCCCCATATCTTCGGTTTGAACATTATATTGACATAGATCCTTTTGCTCATGACCTTGAAAGTGTTTTTGCGACTACTCCAAGCCCGATCCCGACTATCCCTTCGAGGAGCTCTTTAGTCCCCCCCTGCCCACCTGTTGAAAAAGTAAATGCTGCTCTTCCTATCCCGATCAAGCCGAGAACCGGAAAAATAATTGCCGCAACTTCACCAACCACACTCATTACTGAATCGGTAGCCTTTTTGATCGATATATCCCCGGCTATAACAGGTGCTTCAAGAATAAGGATCGTTATTCCGGTCTGTAAAATTCTTTTCAAATAGATCATATTTTCATCTCCCTAATCATCAAGTTCATTTCTCTTTTTAAGTGCATATATCCAGATCGCTCCACCTGCTATGGAAGTGAAAATTATTACCATCGTTGATATTTTACTGAGAACAGAACCTGCAGAAGCCTCAACCGTAAGCATCAACATCAACCCGATAATACTGAGAAAATTAAAAAAGCCTTTTTTCATAAATCCTCCTTTGTTATAAAATATTATAATATACATTTTATATATTTTCAACATATATATTTATTGAGCAAAAATTACAGAAATAAGGAGTCAACTTTCCAAACTTACTATAATTGTATTTCAGTTTTACCTGATCCCCCTGTCCCCCTTAGTAAGGGTGAAAGTGAAGCTGGGGAATAATTTTACTTCTCGCTTCCTATTTATGTTATTATTAATTTATGAAGATCTTACTGGTCCGCCATGGTCAGCCGGATATGGAGGCGTACACCTCCGGTAAGAAAGGCTCCTATGGAGAGTGGTTGAAGAAGTACAATGCTGCAGGAATCACAAAAAACAGGAAACCTCCGCCTGAATTAGTAAAAACTATCGAAAAGTTTGATGTTGTGGCCAGCAGCGACCTGAAGAGAGCTGTTGATTCAGCTCAATTGATTGTAAAAAACAAAGTGATTATCAAAAATCCGGTATTCAGAGAATTTGAATTGCCGGACAGCAAAAAGAGATATCCTAAATTCACTCCCGGGATATGGTCAGTTATATTCCGTTTATTATGGTTTGTCGGATATTCTAACAAAAGTGAAAATTTCCAGGATTCCAAAAACAGGATCAAATTATCGGCAGAAAAGCTGTCAGATCTTGCAAATAAACATTCGGAGATAGTTCTGGTCGGGCACGGATTGATGAACAGCTTCATCGGAATGGAATTAAAAAAGATGGGATGGAAGAAAAAAAGGAAGAGAGGAAAAGGTTATTGGTGTTATTCAGAATATACTAAACCCAAACCAGAAGTCCCGGTGGAATAACTTAATTATTTAACCAGATTTATCTCAACTTCAAATTTCACTTTCTTCAATTCTTCAGGCAGAGTTAATTCGATCGGGAGTTCAAGTTCCTCGATATACGATTCATAAAATATCTTCCCATTTAAAAAAACCTGAAGAAGGTGAAACTCCCTGAACTTTTCAGAATATCCTTCATCCAGATCAAGAATCAGGTTATCCACTTTATAAGGATAGACAGAAGCTTTGATTTTTGTGTTGTTTATAGGGATCTTATTTGAATTCTTTATATCCTCAAAATGTTCTCTCTTTATATCTGTAAAGAATTCATCTTCACCAATTACACTCTCGATCCTCATCAGCCTCAAATATGTGGACATTAATCCGGGAGAGATCTTTTCGATATCTTTAAGAATATCTATTGCCTTTGTTAACAGCCGTGAATTTATATATCCATCGACAAGGAGTGTAAGAAGTTTTGCAAGATCTTTCTCCTGACCCGCTTTAACAAAAGTGACAGACTGTCTGAAACTTTCGGTCTCTCTGATCATCTTCGATACCTGACCTGTCCTGAAGT
>DBOL01000020.1:8192-14206 GCA_002299555.1 Candidatus Aminicenantes bacterium UBA647 | reverse complement strand
TTTATTATCCCGGCTCTTATTGAGTCCAGATTCTCATAAACAAGAATGACATAAATTGACAACAATGCCACTGCTATATACCCGAATCGGACACTTGATGTAAAAAAAGCTCCGGCGATCAGGAGAATTAGTGAAAAATATAAAAACATCACCCTCTTAATTTTTTTTATTAACATTACAAAAGGGAGAAAAACAAGAAATTGTATACCGGTCAATCCTCCTGAACCCACTTCCCGGAAAGAGAGTGTAAAAGGCAATGAATAAAGATCTTTTATCGAGTGGATAAGGACCCCGACATCACTCTTCATAAATTCATATCTTGAATGGTCAAATATCCCACTATCGAAAATATTGGTCAGGAAGGGGAAAAAAGGGTTATTCATATATATATAGTTCTTTATAAATAGTGGGAGAAGGAGGATAAAAGTGACAATGCCGTATAAAGAAACAACTTTAAGATCTCCTTTAAGGTCCCTGAACTTATCTCTGAGAAGAAAAAGGATCAGAAAAATAGCCAGAGGAAGGGCGTTAAAATACTTCACCCCTATACTGAACCCCCAGAATACCGCAGATAATTTATAGTTTTCCTTTAAAAAGTACCGTATCCCTATAAGGATGAAAAAGGCTCCGATCAGATCATTTTTTACAGTTGTCAGCAGAAAGAATGTAACGGGTATCGATACGAGCATTACCAGAAGGAGCAATTTTTTCTTAACATTAAAAAAACGTACAGCAGTATCTGCAAGAGTCAGACAAAAGATCATACCGATAAAAAAATGAAACAACCTCGGTACAAGCGGCCCGGCAAAAACTGCAGGGATCAATGAGATCTCGTAATAGATCGAAGTATTGGCATAGATCATTTGGGATGTCTGGATAAAGCCATTGTGCTGAATGAAAAGGTTCGGGATCCCAAGGTGGTAGACCATGGTATCGTAAAAAGATGAGGGGAGAGAAGCATAGATCAGGGGGAAAATAAATATTGCATATTCCGGGAAGGGTCGTTTGAAAAACCCTGACAGAGACCTGCTCAGAATACTCCTTTTTTTGATCATAAAAAAGATCATAAGTAATGCCGGGATCAGATAGAAAAGGAGGATCGATGCAGGATTCAGTAACCCGAGTGAACTGATCAGAAAGAAATAGAATGTTGTAAAGATCAATCCGGAGGCAAGAGCTTCAGGCAGTTCCACCTCATACCTGCCAAACAAAAAATTGAACCCGAATCCATAAACGATAACACCTGCTGAAAGGATAGATGCTTTTATTAACGGAAGTATGAGATCCCCCGGGTAGCGGATCAGTAGCAGATTCATAGTTATTATGACTGCAAACCCGATAAGGAGATATGGGATCAGGGATAAATTTTTGCTCAGATCATTTTTCATTTTCCCGGTTGAACTCTATGTACCCGATACTATCCCGATTATATTACAATTACAATTTTTATAAAACTTAATTAACCCAACATACAAAATATCATTTTTCTGTAAGGAAACGAACAAATTAATGATATTCAGTTATCTATCTCTTCGCACTCCAAGTCCCCTGTTCAGACGGGAACAACTCAGAATAATCTGTCAGATAGGACCCACTCATTGAATCCTTTGAATCAAACTTCCCCAGAAAAGTGGTAGTTATAGTTACTTCCAGATTGGTACTCCAGCCACTTATCGAAAATGTTGCAGAATTATTTAATACGGTATAGGTTCCTGTTGAATACCCATCGGTTACTGTTCCAATCGTTTCTGATCCTGCAAAGATCAATTGTTCCGTATAAGTCTCGTCACCTGAAACAAACTCAAATCCCCATATCCCGACAATACTATAATTTTCCTCTGCAGCTTTTTTACATGCCGGTATAACCAGTAGACTAATAATGATCAGTGATAATATAGTTTTCTTTATCCCCATAATTTTATTATATTACATTCACAACGGAAAACATAGAAATTGGTCAGGGGATATTAGCAAGAGGTCATTGCTAACCTATTGCCTTTTTACCATGTTCTATCTTGCTTTGTGTTCCGTTCTTATCCTTTATGAACAGTGTAGATAACATCGCAGCAAGGGCATGGAAGAATACGATCGTATATCCGGTCGGGAAATCGTGTCTGTATGATACACCGAGTGCTACAATATTGATTATTATACCTATGATCCAGGATTTGATAATCACCCTCTTATTTCCCATTCTTAAGGCAATAAATGCAGGTGCGATCAGAAGGGCGAAGATAACAAAAACCCCGGCAAGTTTTACTGAACTTGTAACCGTTACCGCAAAAGTTGTAAAGAACAGAACATCCTTCAATCTGCCGGTTACTTTTTTACTCAGGAAAAAGAGGACAAAACCAAGGAGAGAATAGAGCGCCGCAGTTTTTAATATTTCACCCAGAGGAGTGAACAGGATGTCGGCTGCAAGAAGTTTTTGGAACTCCTCAGTTCCATGGGCTGATTTGGAGAGCAGAATAAAAACTCCGGACACACCGAAGGCGTACATCAGGCCTATAAAAGCCTCCACATGCTTTACATTTCTAATTGCAATGGAATTGAGGAAACCTGCGAAGAGGGCGAAACTGAGAGATATCAGATAAAGATACTGCCCCTCAAAGAACATCAGGGAAATTGCAGCTCCAAGCGCAGCCATCTGGCCGATCGCAAGGTCTGTAAAGATTATTCCTCTTTTAATGATCTCTATTCCAAAATAAGAATGGATACCAAGAAGAACTACTGACAACAAAAAGGCCGTACCAAGCACATCCATCATTTCAGCAATCTCCTGATTATCTCATCGAACAACGATACAATATCTGTCACTTCATTTACCGCTCCGACATCATGGGGGAGTACAACAAGCTTTACATTTGTCTTCCTGTTGACGAATTGGGAAGGTTTTTTCATATGATAAACATCATGAATAATGAACTCCGCCCCTTTATTGTTGATGATATCTATCATCTCAAGAACATGTTTTGTTGAAGGCGGTATCCCGGGCACAGGTTCAAGAGTCCCCAATTGCTTCATATTGAACCTTTTCAGAAAATAATCAAAATTCTTATGGTATTGGACCACATTTTTTCCAGAGAATTTTTCAAGTAACTTTCTCCAGTCTGCCATTTTCTTTTTCCACATTTCTGAAAACTCTTCATAATTTTTAATAAAGATCTCTTTTTTTGACAGATTAAGTTCGATCAATTTATCCTTGATCGCTCTGGATACGATAAGTATATTTTCAGGATCCAGATGAAAATGGGGATTCCCATCCGGATGTACATCCCCGTGTGCTCTGGATATATCTTTTGGAACGTCGATACCTTCAATAAACGAAAAAAGATCCAGAAACCCCTTATTGCCAGGATTTATTTGTGGATTATTGGCCTTTTTTAAAATGGGTGGTATCCACCCTATTTCCAATTGACCTCCATTTATTATCAGAAGGTCAGCCTTCCTCATTTTTGCTATAAATGAAGGCCTTGGAGTTATGAAGTGAGGGTCCTTGTAGCCTTTGGACAAAGGTGTAACTTTAACCTCATCTCCACCTATCCTTTTTACTATATCAGCAATATAGTTGTAGGAAACTACAACTCTCAGTTTTGCATCGACTATCGAAGTAACTCCGATTATCAACACAATCATAATTATAGTCAGTTTTAATCTTTTCATGTTCTACTCCTTTTAGAAAGGGTGGGCTCCATGCGCCCCGATCGAAAAATTCAGCTGCAGGTTCAATTCACTGAAATTTTTCAAATTCCCATCTAAATATAAATATCTATTATTATTGTACTGAAGACGGATCCTTGAGAACTCGGTCGGAGAATAATCGATCATGAACGAATACCTGTTCATATCCTCCGGCAGAATAGTTCCCGATCCGTTGATCAGGATATTGTTACGGTTGAGAAGGTCATACCTTAATGCCGATCTCCACAATTTCGACATTCTGTATACAAGTTCAGAATAAAAACCTGCCTGAGATCTTGAAAATTCAGATCCTTCTGGATTTCCCGCTTCATAAAATTTACCTTCAAATTGTCTGTCAATATATTCTGTTTGAAGAGAGATATACCTGTAAGAATCGATCAGGTATTTTATAGTTATATCAAAACCATATATTTTTGATCTCCCTGATAATACATTCCCACCATTCTCACTTATTGACCGGGTCTCTCCTTCAGCATATGAAACTCCTCCCAGAAATATGAGATCGCCGATATCCGCTGAAGTTTTTGCAAAGACAACAAATAAACCCGGGCCATCGGCTCCCTCGATCTCAAATTCACTTCCATTATCCTCATTCAGGATCTCCGCTTCATCCAGACCGAAACTTGTACTGTTTTCTCCCTGGAATAATTCGACTCCCAGTGATAAATAAAAATCTGTCGGGGCTACCCAGTTCAGCTGGAACCCTTTCTCATTCAACCCATCCTCACCGAAAAAAACCCGGAAAACAAGAGGAAGCTCCTGAAAGTTCCAGGTATGGGCATGTTGTGCATTAAATCTGCCGAATGAACTCAGGAATTTCCCCATCTTTAAACCGAATCCGTGAGGAAATTTCCTTGTCGTTACATAAGCTTCCTCTACTTCGAAGAAATCTTCACCAAGATGGAATGAAGTAAAAAGATCAAAATAAGGATCTACTGTGGCAAAAAGGCTGAGTTCGGCATAATTGAAATTAAAACCTTTCTCTCCGTTTAGAAGTGGACCTGATGTATGGCCGGCGGGAAGAAATCCGGGCATCTCAAATCCCATAGATCCGAAATCACCGAGATCTCTGTTCAGATAAGAAAAATCCATAACAAATGATATAGCCGGAACAAATTTAGTCTGAGAGAATGGGTCACTACTCCCCCCCTGGCCACCGAATGTTGCGATGGGGGTAATTAATAATGCAATAATTATTATAAAATATGATGTTATTTTCATAATGTCCTCCTTTGGAATTTTATAACTGTGGAATAAGTTCAGCAGGGAGGACTTTTGTTAGCCGGAAACAGGATTAATATTGAATGAATAGGAAGTACTTTTATATCTATTTCTCTCAATATCTCAACGAGAATAACTAAAAGTACAAATACAAATACAGCTGACATCAATGACTGGGAGGAGAACAGATAGAGAGGGCAATCAAATCCTTCATCTTCAAATATATTGTGATTATGAAGGAATTGAGCAAAAAGAGTTAGAAATAGAAATATCAGTATCAGTCCGGAGAAGAAAAAAAATCCGGATAATTTTTCTTTGAAATTACCTGATCTGAAGTTCCTTGTCATTTATTCATCCAATACCGCTCTATTATACTACGAACGGGGTGAATTTCAAGACTCTAAATGAAAATAATATTCATTTAGAATATGATCGTTAATTTGATAAGGAGCTGAATATGAACAGCGTTTTTTTGTTGCATTCCCTAATAAAGACCACTCCTGTTTCTTTGAGAGCAAATTTAAATTCTACCGGATAGTATCTGCCTTTGATCATTTTGGGAATTACCTTGACCGGGAATTCATATTCCGGATAGCCCTGCCGGGTAATGATCGAGCAGGATAACTCAACATTCCTGAGATTGGCCGAACCGTTATTGAAAACATCATAATTGTACGATCCTGTATTTTCGGTGATAGCAATTATTTTTGCCAATTTGGATGTCTTTGTTTTCAAAGCAACACCGATCTTGTCGTCCCTTCTCAACCCTTTGCTCTCCCACACTATCTTTTATTTTATTTAGTTCCTACTTAGGGTGCTTCCGTGAATGTAAAATATCATTTTTTTGTGAGGGAACTAAACAGAGCGGCTGGGAACCGGATTTATCGAAGCGGCGATGTTCCGAAGGCAAAAGGCCACTGTCTGAGCATACGTCTTTCAGGTATGCAAGTTGGCCTCTTTAATGCCGCTGAATAATACCCGATCAGATGCGTCGTGGTGAACGAACAAATGAATGATACTTTACAAAAACAAGTTCTACATTTCTTTATGACAATTCCTTAAAGCTCTTTATTTAAGGAATTTCGATGCGA
>DBOL01000020.1:0-7813 GCA_002299555.1 Candidatus Aminicenantes bacterium UBA647 | reverse complement strand
GGGAACGGGACCACATGGTCGTGAGAATAATTGAAGTCCATCACCTTTACTTTAATTGGAATATTTCTTTTTTCACCTTTAAGTGTATTGATTATCTCAACAGGAGGGATCACCTCATCCTTCTTCAGCCCGAGTGCAAATATCCTCTTAGACAACTTCCTGAACTTCTCCTCCCGGAACTCCTTCTTTTTCCTGTAATCCAGCATTGACCGAAACACCTCGCCCTCCATATGACCGTTATCAAAATAGTGCTTTAACCTCTCGTCCTTTCTGATCTCTTCATCCAGATAATCGATGAAGAAGGTCAAAACCGAAACATTGGTCTCACTGTCCAGAATGTATTTTGAGACAGGGGAGGTCCTTGTTAAAACAGGGCCACCACAGAAATTGAATAATTTTGAATCTTTAAAAAATCCGGATGTATCTCCCATAAGGAGAATCTCAGCTAGAAATGATCCGATCGAATATGCGAACATATCGATCTTAGCATCAGGCTCAATAAATGAGTATTCACTATTCCTGATCGAATTTACCATCTGTATAATATCATAATAAGATTGAAGTCCTGACCACATGAACCGTAGCGGGTCGAAATGGAGTCTGGTATTTATTGCTGCATTTGCTATCGAAGATTTTAGAGTCCTCGGGAAAAGCTTTTTCTTCTCATTTACTACTTTTCGCATCGCACGGGGATCGCTCCACTCTGCAGGTGCTCTGTTCATATGAAATGCAATAGGGAACATTATGATCGCCTTTCCTGTCTGCTCCATAAGTTTATGTGCCCAGGGGAGATATTTTTCCCACGATTTCTCGTTCAAACCATGGAACAGAATGATCGCTTTTTTCGATTTCCCGCTTCCGGCTTTTCTAAGAACAGGGAAACTGAAGAATCTGTTCTCTTCAATCCTGGAATCATTGACATTGATCAGTTTTTGTATTGATTTGTCAAGGCCATTATTCTTAGTGGAAGCTGCAGGCGGGAAATGTGTGTGATGATCCCTGCACTGGTAGGATTCCTCTCCGGGAAGGATATCAAAATTTTCAGATTCAAAAGGTATATTCAATATCTCTGTTTCCAGTTCGGGAATCTCGATCTTTTTCTCAGTATGATTAAATCTCTCCTTCAGTAGCATAAAATCTTCTATATAGCTCATTTTTCACCCTTCCCTTTATCACTTTTTCCCTGCTTCGGTTTTATACCTTTGCTGTCGCTGATGGCTGAAAGCTGGGGCTGTTTCGATTTTTTTTCTTTTTCTTGTTTCGATTTTAAGTCCCTGCTGTCGCTGATGGCTGAAAGCTGAGGCTGTTTTTCCTTCAGCCTCTTTTCATTCTTCTTGTTCAGAACATTAATTTCCTTTACTTTTTTATTGACCAGCTCCTCCCATCTGCCTATACCACTCTTGAGAAGCTTCATTCTCTCTTTTAATGCCTTGATCTCCCCGGACATTACATTAAGTTTTTTCTCAGTAACCTTCGGGGAATATATGTCAATATTCTTTTCCATGATAAGGAAATCCCTGAACTCACCGGATATCCTTTTGATCTCCTCAAGTGAATAACCGAAGAGCTGAAGATCTTTGATCAGATTACACAAATAAACATGTACTTCTGAATAAAGCCGGAATCCGCCGCTGCTCCTCATATCCGCTTCGATTATACCCTTCTCCTCCCAATGTTTAAGTGTCCTCGCGCTGACACCGACCTTTGCGGCCAGGTCTCCTACAGTAAGATGTTTAGCTACAGTATCCTTGTTTCCCGGCACCGACAGGTTCTTCGGAAATCCCACTTTCTTTATAACCTTCTGGATCTCTTCCATTGAATATCCAAGGTCGCTCATCTTTTTTATATAGTTGACCTGATCTACGGCCTCTTCACTATAGAAAGGAATTTTCTCATCAGTTAATCCCATAGGCTTTATTATTTTCGCATCCTCGATCTCACTATTAAGTTCAATGGCTATCCCCGTCCTTTTGATCAACTCATCCCTCAGGATCACACTCTTTTTCATAGCAACCCTCCACGTACATGTTTTCTCAACATGTACCTATACGTATATGTTACACAAAAGTTCCCACCTTGTCAACTTAATTCGGATTTTTGTGTAAGTGTATGTAACTTTGTATAAATGTTGTCATACATTTGCATAAAAAATGCCATAAGAAGCAGATCGATTAATCTGGATCAGGTTAAAAAGAGGTACACAAGAGTCAAACATAGACTTGACCCCTTTATTTTTGAATTTTTACCTCCGTGTCCACATCAAAGAACTTGTAATCTGAATATTTGTATTCGATTCGATTCTTCTCCAAATATTTTCTTCTAAGAAATTTACTCAACACTGGTCCACCAAAATATTTTTCACTTATCTCTACAGAAGTTGGGAACCTGACCCCATCTCTTTTCAAGTTAAATTCAATACTACATTTAAGCTTAAGTATTCCTCCAATCTTTCCTGAACGAATATAAAGATTTCTAAATCCTCCGATTGAAACAGGATTCACTTCAATTTTTAAAATTGAATGATCTACTCTATCGACCCAAACTTTTCCGTAGATTGATTTTGCATTTGTATAATCAATTGGAAACACTTCAATCACAGCTGCATCTACTTTGTTTTTTTTTTCATATTTTAATAATCTGAACTTAAATTTTGTTTGATTTAAAATATCAAATATTGCCAATGGTGTCATTGAAATTTTATTCGATAAAAAGGATTCTAGTCTTAATTCCGTATTGGGTATTTCAGTTTGATTCTTCCCCTTTTCTATTCGCTTTCTTTGTTCAATAATCTGATCTCCATTCTGAAGCAGTTGATAATCATATATATATATTTTTTTATTTGTTATTACGTTCCCTAGCACCCTTCCCTGGATTCGTTTACTCACTAATCTTCCTTTATGGTCAAATTTGCTTTCCGTTCTATTCTTTATCGGGCCCAATTCACTAGTTGTTTCAAGAATTTCTTCCTTGCAAATATAATGAAAAACTGCAGAGTCCAGTTTACTACAATATTCGCTTGCTCCTTTTAGAATACTATTTAACTGAATCTTAGATGCAGCTGACATCTTATTAACATGCTTATCAAAATTTTTATTTTGTTTTCGAAGATCTCTGGCAATTTTGTCTTCTATATCCACAAAATCATCTATGAAGGCAACGGAATTCTTATTATTGATCATCACAATTTTTGTGTTATTCAACTTCTCATTTTTTATACTCAGGATAATTCTGTTCTTTAGGATTTGTTTTTTTATTTTTTTGATACTGATTTCGCTCTTATTCTCAGGATTAGAAAAAATAAAAAACACATCCACTGCCTTCATATTATACTTCCCAGGTAATTCAAATTTGAGGTTAGTAAATCCCTTTGAGGATTTATGCCCCAATAAATAAAAACCCCTTATTGTAAGAGGAGATTTAAAATATTTGTTTCTGTTCAGTAGATTTAATACAAGAACCTCTTTCTCAAGAGCATTCATATCACTATAACTTTTTCTCTTTTCCAGTGATTTTAAAGAATGTATGTGAATCCCTTTTTTTCTTGGCTCAATATTAATTGTTAATGTCTTCCCTTTTGGCTGGTTACTGCTTGAAAATGCAATTTCATAATAGGCTTTATTCATATTTAATAACCTTTTTGTTAATACAGCCTTAGTCCCGGATAAATATTTGCCGCCTGAAACAACGGCAAGAGATTTCAAAGAATCTGATGGTCCGGAAATTGAGTGAAGACTATCAAGTGATGTTGAAGGACCTGCTATATCAGGATCCGCATAAATACGTGGATCAATGATAAATAAAACAGCCCCACTCTTCCCCAACAGCTCAGAGGATTTCTGGATTCTTCTATAAAATTCTTCAATGCCATGATCTACATTTCTGGCAGACAGCTCAGATAATCCTTCAGAAAATAAGTAAACAAATTTATTATCTGGAATTTGGCTTAATGAGTAATAAAGAGATTCAAATGAATAAAAAAAATTTCTATCTATATTTAATCCAAGCATCATTTTTGTTTCTTTTTGAAAAGTCATTTCATCTTTCCCTGAAATTTTCCCCCGGCTTTCATACTTTTGTATGCCACCTTTACCTGTAATCTGTGCCTGCCCTGCATTGCCCAGAATAGGATTAGAATTTCTTGATTCTGGTATCATTTTCACCTTTCGATCTATCACAACTCTCAATTTTTCTTTTTCATTGGAAGGGCCAAACAAATATTGAAGGCCTGCATAAGAATCTAATATCATTAAAACATAATAGGTTGATTTGCCACTATTTGAGATTAATTCATCAGCAATTTCACAAACTTTTTTCAAATTTGATCGAAATTTATATGTTATATCAAATATCAAGAATGCAATTTTGCCCCTATCAATCTTAGGATCAAATCTAGCTTTCTCAGTTTTTTCGGATATTGAATCAAATGCCCTTTTATACAAATCATATTCTGAAACTTCTATTCCATTTACGAGTAGTTTAATATCACTTCTTTTTAGGTCAGTTATTGAATTTTCATTATTATCAACAGCAAAAAGAGGAACCACCCACCAGTCAACATCCACTTTCTCAACAATATTTTCTTCTGGAATAAGAAACAAAAAACAGAATAATACTAAGATAAAAATAATAAAATTTTTCATGCCCGCCCCCATCTCTCAAATGAGTTCATTATTTGTTAAACCCTAAATTACATGCAAGTTCATTTCCATGGATAATGATACTATATTTTGATTTTTGTCACAAAAGGAATACAAAGGTCTTAAAATAAAAGGACTTGTTCAAGAGAATCCGAGTTGTGAATTTGAAGAAACCTATGGAATCAAATGACAACAATTTTGATCAAAATGTGTCAATTTCAAACATTATGAATCGAATTATGATTAACACTACGCCATTTATTATGAATAATTCAAATAAAGATCAAGCAATAGAAATGAATTTAATAAAATCTTATGACATCTTTTCTGAAATGTTACAAGTGTATTGTAGCTTTGCACCCTACGGGCATTCCCGACTTTCATGAAAGATCATACCACAGGGGCACTTCCATCCCTCCGGTCAGGTAGCATGAATTTTGCCATGTAAAAAATATCGAAAAACCCGTTTTTGACATTATTTGTCAATATCCCCAAGCTTGTTCCCTTTAATATTTCTTAATTTTTTACTCCTAATCATTAGTCTTTTTATTGAAATTGTCCAAAAATATAATTAGGATGAAACTCTCCGACACCTACAATCTTCAAGTTGCAAATCCAAAATTAGCCAAAAAATGGAACGTTTTTTTCATATTTATCCTTTTTATAGTCCGGATTTCCATCGGATCACAAGACCAGTACTAAGACTCAGAGCAATGGGTTTCCCATACATACCGTGATAATCGATACGAACCGATATCGGCAGGGTTAGGAAACTGGTGATTTTAACCGGATAGCTTCCCGATACCATGATGGCGGGATAGAATTTCTTTATTTCTCCCAATGTGAATTCAGGTTCACCGATATGAATCCCGACTCCAGTCTGGATCCGGAATTTTTTCACCGGGAATCCACCAAGGATTAGTACCCGCTGAGCTTCATAGGTGGAAGAATAGGTGTATGTTGAGCTGAATGATACTTTTGTAGATCCCTCATACTTATAATAACGACTCCGGCCATATTCTATGCCAAGACGGATCTTTTTCAAATGAAACAACAATTGACCATAATAACCTGAAAATGTAGGATTCCATTTCCCCAAGTTTTCTACCTGGTAATCGATGTAATCCCACTTATACAAGATCGTCTTACCGAATTGGCCGTGAATACCAATGGACATATGAACACTTTTTAAAGGAACCGTGATAATTACAGTAAAGATCAAAAAAAGTAGCAGCTTAGCAATCATAGTGGAGTATTTTATGTTATTCATGAGTTTATTCTCCCTCTGGTTCAATATTCAGGTTAGGTCTTGGGGGATAGACTGAAATGATCCTGGATTCAGCTATTTTTTCACCATTCCGGTTGTAAGCGGTTACCTTGTAGTGATTGAATTCTTCTTGATAAACATGCTTATCCTTATAAGAATAATCACCGGCATCATCATGCCTCTTTAATTCCTTCCACCGCTTCCCTTCATTATCAAACTTATAGAAGTTAAAATTAAATCCTTCATCACTGACTCCGAATGGTAGTGAAATAGAATAGTCCAGTTTGATATAGGTCTTCTTTTTCAATAGGATAAGCTTTTTATAAACTGTTTCATATATCCGGATCTTCGGATAAGAGGGATTACTCTGGAGTTTGGCAATCAAAATGGAGTACTTTACAGTTCCATCATAGGGCTCCGGTGTACCAGAAAATATATCTTTCGGAGATCCATAGATGTCCGGCCAAAGAAAGTGTGAATTATTCTCCGTTATATATATTTCTCCGTTATTAGATACTGTAATTCCATCACCTGAACATGAAAATTCACCCGAATGTCCCAGATAAGAATACCATTCCGGAGAGCCCTTGCTTGAAATTTTCATCAGAAACTTTCTTGAATATATCGTATTGTCCATTCTCTCATTTAAATATTTCAGCAGTGGCGATATGATTGGATAGTAATAATATTCACTGAGCAATTTCCCCGCATTCCGTGCAAGGAAATATATATTGTCACTTTTATCAATCACAAGATCGGCAATGCCAAATCCCGCAAAAGATTGGTATTCATCGTTATAATTTCTTAAGGTGAAATTCCATATAGGATTCAAATCAGTATCATACTTAAAGAAATCAAAAACTGAATTTTCACTCCTGTCCCCATATTCATACCCGAAGATATTTCCGTCACTAAAATTTGAATATAAGTTATTGCTTTGAAACGTACTTCCGATTTGGATGGTTTCAAGATCATCAGTGAGTTTCCAGCTTAATGGAGTTGAATATTTTGTTATTGAATTAGTTGCCTGCATATAAATCTTATTGCCCATAAAGCAAAATCTGCCTACAGATAAATAAGATCCTTTATAAGTTGAGAAAGTGTGAGAAATAAGATTTCCGTAACTGTCTACTTTTCCCATATATAAGGTGCTTCCATAATATGAGAATACCGGTTCATCAACAGGATTTCCATATTTATTATTCCACTTTGCATGACTCAAGCCATTGAAATAAACTATCCCTGTTTCATGGACAAGAATATGTCTTGTTGAGTCATTCCCGGAACCGCCAAAAAATGAATACCAGACAATATCTCCATCTGAGTTTAACTTAATCAAAACAATATCCAGCTCACTGTTATATGAAGAGACTGGATTCATTCCTTGAAGGACAAATTCTTTTCTGGTCCCTCCCAGTAGATAAATCTGATCAGATTTATCCAAAACCATTTTATAGGCTCCTCCGGGGAGGAACATATGCCACAATATAATCCCGTCAGGATTCATTTTGATGAGAATGCTCTGATTATATTCCGACCAGTGGATCAAAGGATCGCCGTATCTGGAATCCAGAGGGGCATCCGATGTGCCCAGAATGTAAATATTTCCCTCCGAATCGTGTGTAATCTCAGAAACCTTCTGGTTTGTTCCGGCATTTCCGACAAAGGTGTACCACTGAAAATAAAATCCATTCCCATAATCAACTCGGTCGACTGAATCTTTTTCT
This sequence comes from Candidatus Aminicenantes bacterium UBA647, assembly GCA_002299555.1. Lineage (GTDB taxonomy): Bacteria > Acidobacteriota > Aminicenantia > UBA2199 > UBA2199 > UBA647. Next base: position 182 of record DBOL01000020.1, on the reverse strand, counting down.
ATAACACACCCAGAAAGGATGAAAAAAAATACTAATAGACTTAGAAATACAATATTTTTGTTATCAATCATTTTCCCCCCGGAAATAATCTTGATTTTCTAATTATAAAGTTTTCAGAAATAATATTCACTTTCTTTTTATGAATATTTTGATTTGAATGCAAAGGGGTCAAGTCTACGTTT
>DBOL01000104.1 GCA_002299555.1 Candidatus Aminicenantes bacterium UBA647 | reverse complement strand
AATCTTCGGAAGTTTTTACTTTATCCTTTTTATTCACTATTAACTCCTGTATGTTTTAAATTAATGATAATCTGAAGTAATTGATTTTACAACGATTTCCTTTAGTTTTATATCAATTTTTTTGTGCTTATTAAACTTTTAATTTAAAAAGATTGTAAAATGATATATAATAAGCACATAAGATACAAAAGGAGGAGAATATGACAGACAATGTAATCGATCTGGATCAACTTCAGAAGAAGCTGACACCAAAATCGATAGTAGCGATAATTATTGTTATCTTTCTGATCATTGCCGGACTATCAAGTTTTTACATGGTTGATCAGAAGGAAGAGGCTGTGATCCTTTTAATGGGAGAATTCAGCAGAATAACCGGACCGGGACTTCACTTCAAGTTACCTTTCGGTATTGAAAAAAATTACAATGTACCAACTCAGAGGGTTCTTAAAGAAGAATTCGGTTTCAGAACCGAGAGGGCCGGTGTTAACACAGTGTATTCGTCAAGAAATTACAGTGGCGAATCTGTCATGCTGACAGGTGACCTGAATATCGTTGACGTCAGCTGGATCATTCAGTATAAGATCGTTAATCCCCGGGCATGGTTGTTCAACCTTGATAATCAGAGGAAAACGATCCGTGATATTTCACAATCGGTTATTAATAACCTCGTAGGTGACAGAACGGTTTTTGATGTTATCGGCAATGAGAGATCAAATATCGAATCGAAGGGTCAGGTAATGATGAATGAGTTCTTCAAGCTATACGACCTTGGAGTTAATGTAACTACTGTTAAACTTCAGAATATTGAACCGCCTAAAGGCCCTGTCCAGGACGCTTTTGAAGATGTTAACAAAGCGATCCAGGATAGAAGCCGTCTGATCGATACCGGTAAAGAATCATACAACAGGGCTATTCCAAAAGCGAGAGGTCAGGCACAGCAGACCATTGAGGAAGCGGAAGGATATGCAATTGAAAAAGTGAATAAAGCAAAAGGTGATATAGCAAGGTTCCTGGCTGTTTACGGGGAATATAGAAAGAACCCGAGAATTACCAGAACCAGACTCTATTACGAAATGTTCGAAGAGATATTTAAAACAGGTGAAACAGAATTTGTTGATAAAATGCTCAAAAATTTCATCCCCTTTAAATCCCTCAACAAAGGAGGAGAAAAATGAACAAATTTAAACCTATATCATTTGTAATCGGAGCATTGATCATTGTCTTCTTTCTTATGGGGCCATATTATGTAGTTGAAGAGGGCGAGATGGCAATTGTTACCAGATTCGGTAAAATAATAAAAACAGAAGCTGACGCAGGATTAAAATTCAAAGTACCGGTGATCGATCAGGTCTCAAAGTATTCTAAGAAGATCCAGTCCTGGGACGGAGATGCCCGCAGGCTTCCAACAGAAGAGAACCAGTTCGTCTGGGTTGATGCTACTGCAAGATGGAGGATCACCAATCTTAAAAAATTCTATGAATCAGTTGGTACGATCGCCCAGGCACAATCAAGGCTCGATGATGTTATCGACTCAAGTGTAAGACAGATCATTGCCAACAATCTTCTCAGAGAAGCTATAAGGAACTCGAATGTCATCAATGAGATCGAGAGAAGAAATGTTTTCCAGACAGAAGATGCAGATATGAAAAAAAGTGATGATCAGGTAATTTCAACATTTACCAATGTTCAGTATGCAAATATAAACAAAGGCAGAAAAACACTGTCAGATGAGATGCTCACTGCAGCAAAAGAGATTACGCCTCAATACGGAATCAAATTGATAGATATTATCATCAGGCAGATCAAATATTCCGATGACCTGACACAGAGTGTTTATAACAGAATGATAAAGGAAAGAAACCAGATCGCACAGGCATTCAGATCTGACGGTGAAGGTGAAAATGCCAGATGGTTAGGGAAAATGCAGAGAGAGTTACTATCAATAACCTCTGATGCAGAAAGAATAGCAAAAGAGAAAAAAGCAAAAGCTGATGCTATCGCTCTTCAGATCAGGAACAAAGCTTACTCAAAAGATGCTGAATTTGCAGATTTCTGGATGGCAATTGTTCAGTACCAGAAAGTATTACCTAAAATGAAGAAGATTTTTAGCACAGATTTTGAATTCTTCAAATATCTGTACAAAAAGTCAGGAAAATAGACAGTTAATTTATAAAAGGGAAGGCTTCGGCCTTCCCTTTTTTTTGTCCCGGCAGCTTTATTGTTTTTTCCTCTTTTTAATAATATAATTCACAGATGCTCCGAAACTGGAAAAAGATTGATTTTTTTTTAGCAGTTCTCTTTGTGATCACAAATTTATGCTTCCTGTTCTGTTCCAGAGAAACATTTAGAATATTCCTATGGACAATGATATTCGTTGCCGTTCTTCGCCTCCTCATCATTGTTAAGAAAAAGCTTTTCTGGCATGTCCGTAACCGGCTGCTTATTTCAAGTCTTTTCCTTGTGATCACTCCGCTTATTTTCCTTGTAGTATTCTTCTTTATATTTTTAAATATGGTTATTGCTCAATATGGGATCACCATCGTTGACAATATTATGGACAACAGACTTAAACAATTGGAGCTCGTTACTCAGAATTATTTTGACACGGATTCGAAGGAAGGTATGACCCAATTGATCGAAAGGGCGGTCATTCTTGACACAGGCATAGATTTTCTGAATGTAGTATTTTATGAAAAAACTGACAATGAGTATAAACCTTTTTATAAATACCCCGAAAATTTCAACGATAGAAAAATAATTCAGAATGAATTCCAGGGATATTTCGTGGTGGAGAAGAAATTGTACCATGGGATCTTTATTAAGCGGGGGGAATTCGCTATTCTGTTTGCTACATCCATTAACCAGAAATTTTTAGATGAATTTTCAACGATAAGTGATTTTAAGATCAAATATCAGGATGTTGCTGAAAAGGTTGTATTTGATTTTCCGGAAAATCTTCCGGGTGGTGAAAGTGAAGGAGAAACTTTTTTTCTCCCCCATATGCTGGAATTTGAATATTTGGATTTTGACAGTATAGTAAATTCAAAACCTGAAAGGAGGAAAAAATTCTTCCTCCTGCTGATAGATTATGAAAAAACATTTAACAGGATCGAGATAGTAAATTCTGCAACAACACAAACATTTGTCAGAAAGCTGATTTACTTCCTGATCTTTCTTTTCGGCACATTTATAATTATTTCATTTGTCATCGGATTTAGAATGATAAGGGTTGTAACTAAATCAATAAATCAAATAACCAAAGGTATTCAGCGGATCAGGAAGGGTGATTTTAATGTAAAGATCAAAACAAACTCCGGTGATCAGCTTCAATACCTTGCCGACTCTTTTAATGAGATGGCATCAGGGATTAACAGACTTCTCGTAGAGGAAAAGAAAAAGCAGAGACTTGAAGAGGAATTGAATATTGCAAGAACGATTCAATTAAAACTTCTCCCTAGTGACTCATTGATAACAGAAGAATTTGAAATAGCCGCTACAAACATCCCGGCTTCAGAAATAGCCGGAGACTATTTTGACTATTTTTATAAAGATGGGGAATCCTTGTCAATACTGGTAGCAGATGTATCCGGCAAGGGCACCAGTGCCGCTTTTTACATGGCAGAACTGAAGGGACTCGTAAATTATCTTCAAAAGAAAGACATGTCACCATCAACACTTCTTGCAGAATGTCATGCTACACTTCATGAATCATTTGATAAAGTCACTTTTATTACGATCAGTGTAGCAAAATTTCATATCGCAGATGAAAAATTTATTCTTTCAAGAGCGGGACATACTCAGGCTGTTTTCTTCAGTAAAAAAAGAGGTGAATGTATTGAGCTTTATCCTGATGGGATGGCTATCGGACTTATAAACTTTTCTGAAGATAAGATCGAGGAGATAGAACAAAAATATGAGAGTGGCGACATACTCTTCCTGTTTTCTGACGGATTATCAGAAATAATGAACCAGGAAGGTGAGATGCTGGGACTTGAGCCGGTCAAAAAAATAATATCTGAAAATGCTGATTCATCTCCAGGTGAGATCAAACAGAAACTACTTGAGCTCAGCATAGAATTTGCACAGGATAAGAACAACAAAGATGATCTTACTTTCATAATTCTTAAGGTAAAATAGTGTACGAAGAATTAGAAGAAAAACTCAAATATACATTCAGGAATAAACAACTCCTTACTGAAGCATTAACTCATACTTCATTCAATGAAGGGAAAAAGCGGAACAGGATCGCTGATAATGAAAGGCTTGAATTCCTTGGAGATTCAGTAATTAACTTAGTTATTACAGCCTATCTTTTTAAAAAATTCAAAAATCTCCATGAGGGAGAGCTGTCAAAACTTAAAGCCCATCTTGTTTCAAGCAAATTCCTTTACAAGCTTGCAATATCCATTGATATGAGCACATACATTTTTCTCGGAAAGGGTGAAGAGAAGAATGGAGGCAGAGAGAATGTAAGAATTATTGCATCTCTGTTTGAAGCTGTTGCCGGTGCTGTTTATCTTGATTCAAATTTTAAGACCACATCTGCTGTTCTTATAAGATTCTTTGAGTTCTTTCTGGAACAACATGTTGAAAAAAACATCAAGATCAATGATTATAAATCTGAACTGCAGGAAATCATTCAGAAGGACAGTGTTTCACTTCCTGAATATGTTCTGATAGAGGAAACAGGGAAACCTCCCAACACCATGTTTGTTACAGCAGTTTACATTGACAAAAAAAAAATGGGAGAAGGAAAAGGCAAAAGCAAAAGACAGTCCGAGCAGGGAGCTGCATTTGATGCACTACTGAAGATTGGTGAATTTGTCGATTATAAAAAAGTTTCAGAAGTATTCTTTATAAAAAATGATTAAACTTACTTTGACAAATAATATTGAAATACTTATCAATACAGAACAAATAAGCAAAATTGAACATGTTGAACCAACAAGAATTATTTTCGATAACGGAACAGATATTGAAGTAAAAGAAACCGCTATGACAATAACAAACCTGATTCAGGCCATATCATACAGAAAGAACAACACCCTTAATGATATACAAAAACCGGAATAGATCCGTCATCAATGACCCCTTTCGAGGCATGTCCGAAGAAAAGCTTTGAGATACCATTCTCGCCATAAGCACCCATAACGATCAGATTCACCTTCTTCTCTTTAGCGAACTTTATTATCTCTTTTCCCGGCTTCCCTGCTCTTTTTACCAATTCAACTTTAATCTTGTGTGTCTTGAAATACTTCTCAGCATTTTCCAATACCTTATTCGCTTCATCAAGATCGTCATTCACATTCAGTAAATAAACTTTTTTCGCAAATGGATTGGTTTTGTAGAAACGCTGGAACATTTTCATCGATTTGGCCGAACTAATTGTATTATCGTATGCTATTACAGCCTTTTTATTATTTTTTATCCCTTTTTTTGGAACTGCAATGATCGGACAAACTCCGGATTCAAGCAACTCCTTCAATGTATCTCCAGGTTCAGGAGTGGTTTCAAAATGGAAGAATGTTCTCAGTCCGGAAACGATCAGGTCTGAAGTTTTACCCATGTTAATTATCTCTTCAACAGGATCACCTGATTTAGAATATCTTTCATAGTCTACTTTTGCATCTTTACACTCATCTTCAAATTCATCAAGAAAGTTTTTAATTTTACCGATAGCCTTGTTCTTCTTATATGTTTTCATATGCTCGGCATAGTAACTAGCTCCGATCCCTGCGCCTATTGCAGACTCATCTATCTCTTCAGTATCTACAACTCCAAGCCCTATAATAACCCCATGACTTTTTTTTACCATATCAATCGCTACTTTTGTTGCTACCTTGGAATAATCTGATCCATCTAGTGGAACTAAAATTCTTCTTGCCATTTTCCCTCCGAAAGCAAATGATAAATATTATGGCCTTATTTGTCAAGAAATCACAATGAAAAATTCATATATATCCAATAAAAATCCCGTAAGCATATAAATTTACATAGTATATCTGTATTCATGTTAATCTTGATTTTTGTCAATATCTAAAGTAAAATTTTCATATGAGTGATTACTATAAAATTCTAAATGTCTCCAGGAGCTCAACTCTTGCCGAAATCAAGAAGTCTTACAGGAAGCTTGCACGGAAATATCATCCTGACCTTAATCCGGGAGATAAGGCTGCAGAGAAAAAATTCAAGGAGATCACAGAGGCGTATGAAGTGCTGAAGGATCCAAAAAAGAAAAAGCAATATGACACTTTCGGCTCAACTGGTCCTAATTTCAATTCCCGCTCCAAAGGCTCTGATTTTTCAGGATTTGATTTTAATACTACAGGATCAAGTTCCTTCGGTGATATTTTCGAAACAATTTTCGGTAACTTCGGCGGAGGGGCCCAAAGGGCCAATCCACGAGCTGAAAGGCCCCAGAGAGGTGAAGACCTCCATTATTCAATGAATATAAGCTTTATCGATTCTGTGAAAGGTATAGAAGCACCGATCCAGATTTTCAGGAAAGAGATCTGTAATGATTGTAAAGGAAAAAGAATAGATAAGAATTCTAAAAAGAGTAAATGTAATACATGTTCGGGAACCGGCAAAGTGGAAAGACAGACCGGATTCATGAGATTTGAATCTCCCTGTACTAATTGCGGTGGGGCAGGATTTACCCCCGGTGAGAAGTGCAGCACCTGCAACGGCGAAGGGAGGACCGGACAGAATTCAAAACTGAAAGTGAAAATTCCTGCAGGTGTAGAAAATAATTCCAGGATCAGGATCGCGGGCAAAGGAAATGCAGGGACAGGGGGAGGAAAGTATGGAGATCTTATTATTACAATTTCTGTTACTCCTCACAGATATTTCAAAAGAAACGGATATAATCTTGAGATAGAACTTCCGATAACTTTCAGTGAAGCGGCCCTTGGTGCCAAGATAGAAATACCGACAATAGAAGGCAAAACACTTTTAAAGATTCCCCCATCAACAAATTCAGGACAGAAATTAAGACTAAAGGACAGAGGTATTCCCAACCCTAAAACAAGTAAAAAAGGAGACCTCCTGATGTCAGTAAAGATCGTGTCACCACCTACCAAAGACATTGAGGTAAGGGAAATGCTGAAAAAGATCGAGGAAAAATCACCTTACAATCCAAGGGAGGAACTTGAATGGTAAAAGAAAAGGTATATATGATAGCTTATGTATCTTCTAAATATGACATCCATCCTCAAACCTTAAGGCTCTATGAGAGGGAAGGATTATTGATCCCCGGCAGATCAAAAGGGAATACAAGACTTTATTCAGAGAAAGATCTTAAGAAACTTGAGTTCATACTAAATCTCTCACGTGAAATGGGAGTCAATCTTGCAGGGATCGACATCATATATAACATGAAATTAAAGATCGAAAAAATGGAGGAGGAGTTCTCGAAATTTCTTGAAGAACTAAAAAAAGAGTTCTTCACAGGAAAAGAAAATTTGTTTGAACAGAAGAAAAAGTCACTTGTAAAAATGGTTTCTCAAAGAATAACTTTATTTAAAGATGACTCCGAAAAATAGTACCAGACCATTGAACTCCTTAAGTTCATACTTCAAGAAAATAAACAAGATTAAGATCCTGACCCCTGCAGAAGAGAAAGATCTGGTGAAAAAAACAAAAAAAGGCGATATGGAAGCCTTCAAAATGATGATAATCGCCAACCAGAAACTGGTTGTAAAAGAAGCATTGAAATACTATTTTAAAGAAGATAGTTTCCTTGATCTGATAAATGAGGGGAATAAAGGACTTATCGAAGCTCTTAAGAGATTTGATGAAACGAGAGGCAACAGATTCTACACTTATGCAATATGGTGGGTTAGAAGTGAGATCAGACGATATTTATCAAAGAATCAGAATATCATCTCCTTCCCTGACATTTTTTATAATAATTATCTTAATTTCAAAAAAGTTCTTTATAGAATGACAAAGGATATGAAGCGTAAACCAACAGAAGAAGAACTTTCTATTGAGTTGAACATTCCGATCAAGAAAGTGAAGGTCATGTTAGCGATCCCAAGCGAAATTATATCTCTGGACAATCAAATCTCCGGCGAACAAACAGCCAATTTGTCTACGATAATCAAGGATATTAATGCACATGATCCCTTAGACATTTTAACAGATGATTCGATAAGGGAATCTGTAAATGAAAATATAGATGAACTTACTGAAAAAGAAGCGATGGTGATAAAATTCAGATTCGGGTTTAAGAAGAATGACCCGATGCGACTTCGGGAGATCGCAAAAAGGATGGGGATGAGCCCGGAGGGTATTCGTAGAATTGAATCAAGGGCCCTGATAAAGTTAAAGAAAATGCTGCTGAAACAGGGAGTCTATGGAGTGTTGAATTGACAAAAGTTAAATGTACTATTTGTGATGATTCAGGATGGAAAAAGATAGAAAAAGATGGAAAAGAATTTCTGCGAAGGTGTAAATGCCAAAAAATAGAAGTCCTGAAAGACCGGTGTCTTATCTCAAATATCCCTCCAAGATTTGCAGGTTCCGGTTTAGATGATTTTTATCCTGAAGAAGACGACAATAATCTGAGAAAAGTCGTCAGGGATATTAAGAAATTCATCGATGACTATCCTGCAATTCAAAAAGGGCTACTCCTTCATGGGGGTACCGGTGTAGGAAAGACCAGACTTTTATGTGCCATTGCAACAGGAATAATAAAAAAATTCCCCTCAGCAGACATATACTATATTGACTGGAATGATATGGTCAGGGAAATGAGGAGTGGTGAATCACACACTTTCAGAGATTTTTCTCTTATAAATGAACTTATCAACAAATTATCAGCAGCAGAAATACTGATAATGGATGAGCTTGGTTCATCCATGCCGAGTCAATGGGTTAGAGATAATATTTATTATTTAATAAATCACCGTTACAACAAACAAAAGATAACCCTTTTTGCAACTAATTATCCTGATGAGAGCCCTGATGGAGAAATACCGACACTAAAAGATAGAATTGGTGACAGAATAAGAAGCAGGATATTCGAAATGGCTAAATCCCACTATATAAACACTCTTGACTACAGGCAAAAGTGGGGATGACAAGGAGACACAGATGAACAATGATATGACATTCATAAACGAAAAGGTAAAAGAAGAGAGTGCAATTTCTATCAAGATAATCTCAGAAATGGAGAAGGTGATTGTTGGACAAAAGAATTTGCTGGAGAGGATCATGATCGCCCTGATCACATCCGGACATCTACTTCTGGAGGGAGTTCCCGGACTCGCGAAAACACTGGCTGTCAAAACACTAGGAGAAGTACTCGATCTGAATTTCTCAAGGATCCAGTTCACACCTGACCTACTTCCGGCTGATCTTACCGGAACCATGATATTCAACCCGAAAACCTCAGAATTTTTAACCAGAAAAGGTCCGATCTTCACAAATCTATTACTCGCCGATGAAATTAACAGAGCTCCGGCTAAAGTGCAAAGTGCTCTTCTCGAATCAATGCAGGAACTCCAGGTTACGATCGGTGACAACACACATAAGATCGAGGCACCTTTTATGGTAATGGCAACTCAAAATCCGATCGAACAGGAGGGAACTTACCCGCTTCCCGAAGCCCAGATCGACAGGTTTCTATTAAAAGTATTGATAACCTATCCGAGAAAAGAAGAGGAGAGTGCAATAATAGACAGATTCAGTTCTGGCAATTCTCCAAAAGCTGAAAAAGTCGGGACAAAAGAAGATATCCTTAAACTTAATAAATCCTATAAAATGGTATATATCGATGAAAGGATCAAGGAATATATCCTTAATATTATTTTTGCGACAAGATTCCCCGAAGAGAGTGGAATTAAAAATTTAAAAAACTTCATTCAATTTGGGGCTTCACCACGTGCCTCGATTTTCCTTTCCGACACATCAAGAGCATTTGCATTTATAAAGGGGAGAGGATATGTTACACCGGAGGATATAAAAACTATCGGGAGGGACGTACTCAGACATAGAATAATTCTCAGTTATGAAGCTGAAGCAGAGGAGATGACGAGTGATGACATCATTACTGAAATATTTGATAATGTAGAGGTCCCCTGATAAAAACTAATATGAAAAGAAAAAAAAAGAGACTTGACAGAAGGATAAACCCGGAAAAATCAAATAAAATGATGTGGGCCGTCTCCGGCGGTCTGTCAATATTATTTGTGACCCTGTTTATCACTTCTATCGGTTCTGACTCCGCCAATGACAAGACAGAGCTTTATAAGAACACACTGAGTTATATTGAGAATATTGAAGGGGTTATAGATGTCGAATCTATCCCTGAGAAAAATTCGGTAAGGATAATCTATGACCCGGACCCGAACAGCAGATCAATGATAGATTACAAAAAAATGGCTGTATTTGCAGGAGTAAAACTATCAAATAAACTGAAAAAAGATAAGATCACATTTCAACTGATACGAAAGTATAAAAATAAGGTTGAACTTACTTTCTCTGTCCTGGACGGTAGAGTTGTCAACAAAAGACTGACCGAGTGATTATTCCGGATCAGTCCTGTTGAAGTTGCTATTGCAGCTGAGGCAGATGAAATCCCTGCTATGGTGCAATAATTTCTTCTGTGGTTTTTTCTCTTGTCTGTTAATGATCCTGGTTGATATTATAATTGCTATAAAAACTATCACTGGAAAATACATATAGGAGGCAACAACAAATGCCAGATATAGTCCAACCACGGCCAATGCAATCAGAATTATCATAAAGACAGGCAGATCACTTTCGTTTTCTGAATCATCTTCAAAAGGGAGAACATTTGTTGACCCGCAAAAAGGGCAAAGATCACTTTCACGAACATTTCTCATATCACTTCATCTATTATTATCAAATTCTCTTTCATCTGAAAGAATATTTTTTATCGAATAGGAGACTTTGATCCCTTCAAGCCATTGTGACAATTCTTCAGTGACCTTCTTCCCTCTTAAAAAGTTCTCTATATCCGGGGTCATCTCAATAATAGATTTTGGTTCGATCCCAAGTTTTTTTCTTGAAGGGAGGTAGTCATTTTTATAAAACTCCTCTATATCAGCAAATTCAATAACAACACCCAGCTTAAACTTGTCTTCGATCACCTTTTCATAGAGGATCTTTTCTGTAAGGAAAATTCTGAGGTCTTTCAGATCCATATCAAACCTCTTTAATTTCCTTTTTATATCAGTAATAGACCCATATCTTTCTATCATCGATCTCTGAACATTCTCGAAATCCTCTTCAGTAAGTTCAAACTGATCTTTATACTCAAGGAAAACAACCTTATAATTTATGAGTTTATTCAACTCCTTCAAATAAAGATCTCCTTCTTCACTGTGAGAACTTCCCCCGGAATTATTAATGAATAATGATTTATCAATATCAGATACAGTGATGATATCAGTATTTACAACTGCTGCAATTTTATCAACAACTATCTCTGAAGGCTGGATCATAAGCAGCAAAGAAACAATTAATTTAAAAAACATTTCCTATTCCTATATGTAGCGCGATAGGGCTCACACTTTCCCTTCTTTCGATATTATATGCAATATCAAAGCTAAGGAGCCCTATAGCAGATTTAAGTCTTAGACCGATTCCAATTGCCTTTTGTATATTTCCGATACTTATCTCGTCAGCATATCTGTAAATATTGCCAAAATCAGCAAAAATTGAATAATACAGATCTTCAACAGGTACAAGGTGTAGAGGGAATGTGGCTTCCAGATTAAACAATAATAGAGAATTCCCTCCATATGGTTCACCTGTTTCACTATCAAGTGACCCGAGTTTATCATTTCTTGTACCTCTGAAAGTGCTGGAACCTCCGCCGAAAAATCTCTCGGTGATCGGTACGTTGTTGGTTGCGAAACCATTCCTTACTGAAAAGGAGAAAATTCCATTTTTAAAAAATCTGGTATTCTTCTGGTAACCCCACCTGAACCTTAAAAATGAAAAATCACTCTGCATCACAGGCATTGCAACTTTTATGTCAGTTGAGAAAAAACTCCCCTTAGTAGGCAGGAATGGGTCATCTCTTTTATCCTTGACAAAGGAGAAGTTCAATGCTGAAATATCATAAGGAACATCAACCACATCTATCCCTCCACTTGAAACGTTAAGTTCAAGTAATTTTGTCCGGTACCAGCTCATAGATAAAAGGAAATATGAATCAGTGGTAAGCTTCTTCACAAGAGATTCAGATACCCCATACCTGTTGAATTTATAGCTCCTGTAAAGTTCATTCTCTTCCCAGATCTTCAGTGAAGAACTTATTTTAGTTCCAAATAAATATGGAGTTTCATAGCTGACCTCTCCCCTTCTCTCTTTAAGACCAAATTGAACAAGGGCGGAAAAAGAAGAATAAGTTCTAAGGAAATTTCTTTTCTGATATTCAAAAGTGAACCTTATCCCTGTCCTCTCTTCATATCCTATTCCGAAACCGAGATATTTACTCTTATTTTGCTCAGTAGCAAGGAGAATATTAAAAATATCGTTATTCAGAATTTTTTTAACTTTTATCTCACTGAAAATCGAACTCCTTTCAATTTCATTTTTAAAGTCTTCAATTTCCATTCTGTTGAAATCATCACCCTCTTTCAGAGGGAATAATTTTTTCAATAATCCGGTCTGATCACGGGAGGCTCCGATTACTATTAATTTGCCGAATTTATAGTGAGTCCCCTCGTTAACATTTATCAATATTGATTTATTTTTCCCTGATGTCACTTCCATATCAATTTTTATGTTTTCAAATCCCCTCCTATAGTAATAACTACGGAGTTCCTCAAGATCATCATTTAATTTTCTCTGGACGAATGGATCTGAAGATCTGGTTTTTATTATAGAATTAAGTATGGCAGTATTTACAAGTTTGTTTCCATTGAATAAAACTGAATCAACAATATATTTCTCACCTTCATTTATTATATATTTGAGATCAACAATTCTTTTTTTAAATGTGAGTGCAGTGCTGATCTTCACAAAAGGGAAACCTTTATAATAATAGAACCATTTAAGAACTTCAGAATCTACTCTTATAGAGTTTATCCTAAGATGAAATATCCGATTAAAAATAAGATCATCAACCATAATAACATCTCTGAGAACTTTTGAAGATATCAGTCTGTTTCCTTCGAATGCTATCTTTCCTAGAACAAAGCGTTCATTTTTCTTCACATTAAAAACAATATATTTTTCGTCTTTTTCAGTTTTGATCTCAGATCTGACCTCCGCATTTAGAAATCCGCTATTTCTGAGATATACCAATATCCTTGCTCTGCTCTCTCTCTCAGCCCATTTTTCGAATACTTTTTTTTTCCATATGTCTGTTACGAAAGTGAATTTTTTCTTAATTCCTGTAATGCTTATTGTGTACTTGAAACCGGGGTCCAGTTCCAGATAAACATTTGCCAGAGTTTTATATTTATTTAAAAATACTTCTTTTACTTTGATCTGTGGGAAAAAATATCCGATATCCTTAAGTTCCTTTTCGATCTGCATCATATTTTCAGAAAAAACATGAGGAATGTAATCATTAAGTTTGAATATAGGATTCTCTTTTTTCAAGATCCCCTTGTCATCACCTCTTACAAATATCCTGTTTAATTTCGTTACATCACCTTTTGCGATCTTAAAAGATACTAAAGCTTTAAGTCCGTTAACTTTAATTGAGTGACTTATAACAGGATTAAAAAATCCTCTGCTGTTCATAAAAATGCGGATCTCTTCCAATGATCTCAACACTCCTGATTTCTCAAGAAACACATTTTTTCTTATCGAATGTATTGCCTTTCTAAGATCAGCCGACCTTATCCCCGGAACATTGTTGATCACAATTTTGCTTATTTTTGTCCTATTGCGTAGTTTAAAAATAACCCTAAGTGATTCCTTTGATAAGAGAACAACTTTTGCTTCAATATCTGAAAAATATCCTACATTATATAGATTCTGAAGAGAATTTCTTATTTTTTTCTGGTTATAATATTCCCCGGGAATAATCTCTATCAATAGACGGAGGCTTTCAGTATTTATATTCCCGCCACTATCAGCAAATTGAAAGTCTACGTTATGAACCTTCATTGAACTATAGACAGATGAAAACAGACCCATTCCGGGAGAGATAATGCCGGACAGGAAAAGAGAGACAAAAATTATCTTAAAAAAATGGGCCTTCATGTATGATCCCACTCTTTAATACCTCTTCCTGAATCTTATATCCATGCTAAGTCTCCCCTCTTCATTTCTCTTCCCGATCAGAGAAATCGTAGGAGTGATCTGGTATTGGAAAAAATATACATCTCTGGTTGCTCTCGATATATCTGTAGAATAGACGATCAAAAAATCCTTTGAAATAGATTTTCCAATCGTTAACCGGGATATGCCCTCAAGAGAGGACCTTGTGGGATCAGGATCCAGTTTTAACATATCAATTCCAAATAATTTCTTAACTCTTCTCTGGATCTGGTCAGTTAGTGCCGTTGTTACAAGCCCCGTTGTACCCACTTCTGAACTTATATTTGTTGAAGATGACCTTCGGAAGAGTTCTCCCAATGAGATCAAAGCAATTATATCCTGTTGTGGAAGTGGCGGAGATGAGATGAATTCAGGCCTCATTCCCGATGACAGACCGGAGATCAGAAACTTTATTCTATAGCTTTTGATGAATGTTTCCGCTTCGATCCTTATCAGAGGGTTGATCCTGACCTTATTATTAAACACAAGCCTGGCTTTAACAAGATTGAATTCTCTTCCTGAAATTAGCACAGCACCCTCTCTGCCGCTGATCGATCCGGAAAGGATCGGAAAATCAATATTACCTGTAAGGTGAAGATCAACCTCACCCTTACCTCTTAAAAAAGAATTACTGACATTAAGATCGTTTTTCCCACGCATAGTAAGATCATATTCAAGATTATCAAGAAATGATGACTGTTTTGTGCCCTTGCTACCTGTCCCTGCATAAAATGACATATCCTCATCGAACTCTTTTTCCCATAAAAGAGAAAGGAAATTGATAGCACCACCAAGTACATATTTCTCTTTCTTTTTCTGAATATTTAAGTTGGCGTTCATCCTGAAATTTGCCCGCTCCATAGGAAAAAGGAACATATTCTTGCCATTAAAAGTTACAAGAAGGTCCTGCAATTCATTATTCTCAACCTTCAGTTTCCCATTACCGGTTACATCCCCTCCTCCCATTTTCCCGGAGAAGGATCTCATTATAAAATCAAGATCTCTGAAAAATAATGACCCCTTGAAATTATCTAAGGTGTGCGGAAATCCGGGGAATGATATATATTCTCCACCAAGATCAGCAACTCCCCGGAAATGGATATTATCATTCTCATCACTGATAATTTCACTACTGAGATTCATGGTCCCTTTATTATTTTCCCAGGGCATTACAACATTGATATCCTTCAGGTCAATATCAAATGATCCAAGATATTTATCATTTTCTAATCTGAAAACAAATATAAATGGTGAATCTATGGAATTATTCCGAAGGATTCCGGGAGCTGAAATGACAAATTCAGAAAAATCGGTCATTACTTCTCCTTCTCCCATAACCGAAAAAGGCCTGTCAACGTAAAATTTGATCGCAGGGGAATCATACTTGATATTCAAAGGATCTTTATTAAATTCCCCTTCTCCGGAAAACTGAAGATTCCCTTTACCTTCGAAACCTTTATTTATTTCGTTTATGTCTATTGAACTGATCTTCCCATCTATCTTAAAATAGTCTGTTTCATAATTGACAAGTATATCTGCCTGTCCCTCGCCATTATGATAGTTAAATTTTAGATTTCTTAGAAGTATATGATCAAGAACCTCCAGCTCTCCAATGACATCTTTGAATATAAAATCATAAAAATTTAGAGAATGGGCTAAATAATTGCCCGTTATAAGAGGATCTTTCATCCCCTTTTCTGAATGGTATTTAAAATTCCCTCTTAGAATTCCTTTTAGATTCAAATCTTTCTCAAGAATTTTGAATATTTTTGAAGATTCACCTACTATATCTTTGAAATCTATATCCATAGTTCCGGATTCATATGTTATAAAAGCTTTCCCATTCAGATCCTTATCTTTTATTAAAAGATCAATATCGGTTCTATTGTTCAAAGTCCTGACTTCCGCCGAAATGCTATCGAGTGGAGCATCGTTGGATATCAGATCTTTCACTGAAAGTCTGCTCTTGATTTCAGTTCGCTTCCCATTTTTTGAGAAATTCATGCTGAGGTTTCCAGATCCTTTTTTCAAGCCCCATTGAGCAAGGTCCATATCTACATATGTTTTAAGATATTTGTCAGCTCCGCTTAATTCACTGATAGTACTATTAAGATCAATTTTCATGATCTTTCTTCTAGTGTCCACAAATCCATTTAAATAATTCACAATACCAAACTCTGAGATTGTATCTGTACTTTTGAATTTGATCCACTTTTCTTTCAAATGATATTCAATGTCAAAATTTCCGTCCACATTGAACTCATCCTCATGGGCCACCTCCTTCTCAATAGAAAAAGAGCCTTTCATATGCCCACTGGTGATATCCAGATCACATTTTTTTATAATTCCTCCCATTGGTACATTTTCATAAATATCAATCATCTTTCCAAGTTTGGAAGCACTTACATTTGAGATCTCAATTTTAGTTTGGAATTTTTTCGTATCAACATTCAATGCAGTAAGGAGCCCGTCTGCAAAAGTCGTAGATCTTAATTTTATTTTTTTTGCGCGGTTGTTCCACTTTACATTACCACGAAACTGATAGAACTTTTCGTCATTTACACTGATCTCCGGAGCACTGAAATTACCATTAATAAGCACTCGTCCGGCAGTGTCTTTCACTATTGTCGTTTTCCCCTTAACATCCCCTTTTGCAGTCAGGCCTTTAAGGATAGGATATAGTACATTTTCATAGCTCCCGTCAGTAAAGATATGAAGCGCAAGATTTCCACCTTTATAAATATTCCCGTTGCCTGTAATAATAAGATCCTTAGTCCCCCATCTGAATTTACTGATCTTAAAAACCTTTTTCTTGTTAATAAATTCACTTTCAAGATCACCTTCAAGCTTAACTTCCTTCTTATTCAACGGGAAAATTATCTTCATATGTGGCGAGATAATTCGAAAAGAGATGTTTTCTCCCTTACTATATGAAAAAACATCAAAATCAAGCAATGTTACTGACAATTTTTCACTAACATAATGAAGCTCACCATTTCTCAGATTAACTTTATTTATTGTGAATTTTGTATTAGTACTGACCCCTGAATCGGACAATAAAGATAAGTCCTCATTGATCTCAATTAGGGGATCTTCAATTGTTAAATTTATTTTTCTTTCTCCGGATAACAATGAAGAGATCGGAATATCTGCATTAACTTTATTGAAAGATACTAAATTTTTCGAACTGATCGCGAGACCTTTGATATCTTTTATTCCGACAGAGGGAGGAAAAAAGGAGATCGTAACATTATTGAAATTAACACTATCAGGGAATTGCTTATTTATCTTATCAACTATGTAACCTTTAAGAAAAAAATAGGCTAGAGTGATAAGGAAAAGTACAAAAAAAAACCGATTATAGCCTTCTTTCTTTTTTTCACTCTTTTTTAGTTTTTAACTTTTTCCCAATCCTTCAGAAACTTTTCCATTCCAGCATCTGTAAGAGGGTGATTTAAAAGTTTTGATAAAGTTGAGAATGGGATTGTTGCAATATCAGCACCAATACGCGCTGATTCAATAAAATGAACAGGATGTCTCACTGAAGCAACTATTATTTCAGTCGGAAAGCTATAGACATCATAAATATTTGCAATATCTTCAACGAGGGCCATTCCATCCCCGGATATATCATCAATACGTCCTACAAAAGGAGACACAAAAGATGCTCCGGCCTTAGCTGCAAGAAGTGCCTGAGAGGAGGAAAATATGAGAGTAACATTAGTCTTGATCTTCATCTCTGAAAGTTTTTTCACAACCTTCAAACCTTCTAGGTTTATGGGGACTTTTATAACTACATTTTCAGCAATCTGTGCATATTCTACTGCCTGCTCCATCATTCCCTTAAAATCCATTGCCGTCAATTCAACAGAAACAGGGCCGGGTATCAGGGTTGTGATCTCTTTTATAAGAGGAATAAATCCCAGGTTCTCTCTTGCAATCAATGAAGGATTAGTTGTGACTCCATCAACAACACCATATTCCACACTCTTTTTTAACTCGTCAAGATTTGCTGTATCCATAAATATTTTCAATCCTGGCCTCCTAAACATAAAAATCCCAACCAATGCTGAGAATCGGCATAATTATAGCAGAACATATTGAATAAATAAAGAAGCACTTCTTAAATGATGACTCCTGAGGAAA
>DBOL01000066.1 GCA_002299555.1 Candidatus Aminicenantes bacterium UBA647 | reverse complement strand
GAACTCTTTTTTATCTTCCTCGGATACTCTCTTCTTTTTATAATCACGTTTAATTTCATAAAGTTTCTTCCCGCTCTTATCAAACACATTGATTAGAAATCCTTCATGACCCATTACAACGATCTGACTATTGTTCAGAATATAGAAGAAATAGTTCTGATTATAATAGGTCAGGCCTCTATTCTGAAATGCGGTTTTCATTCTGTCCACCTCTCTCAATTTCTTGAAATTCTTGTCATATACATCAATAGTCTGGTAATTAAAGGGATTTTTATCATTTCCTCTCTTGAAACCAATACCAACGAACACATCTTCACAGGGCTCAACTCCGCCTGCAAACGGGCATTTCACTTCTTTGATAAAATTTCCATCCTTCGTCCAGTATGTGATCTTCCCCTGACTATTTATGATTATATGATCGGGGTATGGGAGGAGATTTAGATTGCCGAGAAACTCCATCGGTCCCTCGCCTCTATTGCCTATTTTTTTTATCAACTTCCGGTCATCAACCGAATAGATAAAAACATGGGGAAATTCAACTATATATATCCTTTTTTCATCAACCATGATCCTTGTCGGCCTTGCAAGATCCGGGAATGACATAACTTTCTCTCCAAACGCCATGCTTGTGATCAACAAACATGAGATAAATAATATAATAAAAATTCTGGTTCTCATTTCTCACCTCAATTATTCTTTATGTTTAATATACGTTTTTAAATAAAAAAGTTTTTAATTAAATTTATTCTTAGAGGGAACAACAAAGATTTTATTTCGCAGGAATATTATAGAGATTATTTCCCGGAGGAAAGAATGAAAGATAAGTTTTACATTTTAATGACTGTAATAGTATATTTATTCATGTTCAATCTCGGGTACGGGTCTATATTTGAGAGACTGGAATGGGATCAGAGAGAATATGTCTCCACTGACAGATTCCTCGAGATGAAGAGAGGAATATTCTTTAAAATTTCCTATCTCTTGCGACTCTGATTATTTTTCCTTAACTTTATATCCTTCGGGATAGGAATAATTCCCGGGATCAGATTTAACTACTGAAAGTTCGATCACTTCAGTATAGAAAGTGAATTTCGGAATATCATCGGCCCCGGCCTTCTTTTTCTTTTTAAGAAGTCCTCTCAGCCCTTTCTTCTTTTTTACACCGGTTGTTGAAACATAATATTCTCCGTCTATTACTATCGGATACCCCTTGATCTTACTGATCTCTTTTCTGAATTTTTTAGCATTCTCAGAGCTTTGGGCACTTGAAGATCTGCTCAGGCTTGTAAATATCCTCAACCAGGATCCTCCCAGCACGTCATCCCTTTTCATATCCGTGTCAAGTCCGAGTTTTTTCATATAGTTTCTGAAAAACAGAGATTCGATCTTCTGAGATGAACTTATTTTCCCCGTGACCGATGTGGCCCGGACATTTGAAATAAGTTTGCTGGAACCTTTCGATTCATCATTGTTGCTCTCCCACTCTACTATCCATGAGATCGAATATTCTTTAGTAGGGAACCCGTTTATAACTTTCTTATTACCTGTCACAACAACTTTAAACTCATTTTTTGTGATTGTGATATCCGATTCTTCCTCATCACTCTCTTCCGCATCGCCCTCTTCACTCTCACCTATATCACCGCCCATAATATTTACAATATTTTTTACAATTACTTTTTTCTTTTTATGACTTATTGTAGCTATCTTTGATTCTTTCAGATTAATAACGCTCGAAAACTCTCCACTCTTAAAAAAAACTTTGGCAGCAAGTTTACTGAGGAAACCTTTACCTTTGAAATTATCATTTGAATCCGTCTTCTTCATCAATGCACTGACGGTTTCGGTCCTTTCGGTTTTGAATGTTCCATATTTTGCAAATGTAACTTCTGATTTAGATTTTTTGATAACATCTGAGTGAATCCCTATTGTGAAAACAAATAGAATTAAAACTAAATATAATGTTTTTTTCATCTTTCCTCCTGAATTTCCTTTAAAAAAAATCATATATAACTAATGTTGTTTAATTATAACGATTTAAAAATAAAAGTAAACCAACAAGAGATCTATCCCGTTATGGAAACTGGAATTTTTTATTTGAAATATTATTTTTATACCCTTAAAATAGGATGAAATAAAGTTTTGGAGGTTTAAATGAAATTCAGAAGAAATCCGGTACAGTCATTTATAAGAAATGTTGTAAGATGGGGAATCGCGATCCCGATGTTGTATTTAATAGTATGGCCGATATTCAGAGGAGCTGCCGGTAATTTAGAAGCGGCTTTGAACAATCCACCGGATCCGGGACAGATAGGACTAGGTATTGTTCTTACACTTTTTATACTCTGGTTCTCAAACACAATTGCAAAGATGTTCCAGATTCTTCCCGAGTGGGAACGGCTGGTACTCCTGAGACTGGGAAAATCTGTCGGAACACGGGGGCCTGGATTTTTCATTATTCCACCCTTTATTTATTCAGTAGCCAGAATAATGGATATAAGAATAACCACTTATGAAGTGAAAGCAACACGAACACTGACCAAAGATAATGTCCCGATCGATGTTATCGCGGCAGTGGAACTCGAGATAGAAAATCCGGAAAAAGCTGCAATAGCAGTCAGAGATTATTGGAAAACTACTGAATGGGCTTCAATGGAGGCGTTAAAAAGTGCAATCGGGAAAAATGATCTCAGGCCTCTGTTAAGTGATACGGAGAGCATTGCTATCAGCGTTAAAACTGCTATAGATGCAGATGCAAAGGATTTCGGAGTAAATGTAAGAGCCGTCAGGATCACCGATATCGCCGCCCCAGATTCACTTATTGAAGAACTTGCAGTTATAGCGAGAGCAGAGAGAAGTTCACAGGCAAAACAGATTCAGGCTGAAGCAGAAATAGTAGTTGCAACTCAATTGGCAGAAGCAACCCGGAAACTCACCACACAAAAGGGAGCTATGGAGTTAAGACAAATCCAGGCTCTATTGGAAATTTCGAAAGAGGAGAGTTCGACAATCATTATCTATCCCATGGACAGCTTTGCCGGAGAAAATATTGCTTCGGCAGCTGCAGGAACCCGGGCATCTGTTCCAACAGGGGAAAATCTGTAAAAGTGATAAGTTGATATCTAAATAGTATCTTCTGTTGCTTGTTTTCAATTTGTGGAAACCTTTTTATTAAATTGAACGTCTAAGTATCAGAGTCTGTTACTATTTGAGAGTGAGAAAATGCTTTATACTTAAGGAGGATCAAAATGGATTTTTTGACTATTATAGCTATTAACCTGATGCCCATAGTTCAGAGCCCGTCCTTCAAAAAAGGGTGCTATGGTTTTGCGTTAATAACGATGGCCATTCTTATCTTTCTTACCATCCGGGCAATAACAAAAAAAAGAAAAACGGATGATGAGAGAGTAATTACTGACAGGAGCAGTCCTGGAGCCACAATGATCTCCATCCTCTTTTTCGTATCTCTTTCTATAGGAATTCTTGCTGATATTACAGAATGGAACGAACCGGGAAAGATCACTGTCCTGGATAACGGGGAGGTCATATCTACTCCGAAACCTTATCTTTCTCTGGGAAAGAAAAAGAGTACGGTTTACGACCGGATAAAAGAAATAAGCTCTACGGAGACCACCGACTCTCCTGAGCCGGTGGATATGAAGTTCAGTGATTCGGGCATTGCAAAAACCGATTATAAATTCGACCTGCAACTGCCGGAAGACCCGAAAAAAATAATTGCGATACATAAAAAATTTGGCAGTCAGGATAAACTTATCCACGAAGGTGCAAAACCTCTTATCAATGAGGCAATAAAGATAGGTGCAATGCTTCTGAGTTCAGAAGAATGTGCTGAAGTAAAGGAGAAAAAACTCGCAGAATTTGTAAATGATCAATTACTGGGTGGTTTATACATAGTGGACAAGGGAGAGATCAGGAAAAATAAGGATGGGAAATTCCTGAGGAAAGTTAATGAATTTTCTAATTACAAAATTAAATTTAAAAAATTTAAACTTGAAAATTTCAATAGAGAAGATATTGTAATAAAACTTGAGCTCGAGAAAGAGAAGATTGCAAAAGAATTACAAAAGATCCAACTATTAAAACTCGATGAGATACCTTTCATTAATGATCTTGAAATACTTATTGAAAGCAGGATCAAGCATGAGAAAAGATTATCAAAAGATCAGAGAGAATTGATCATAACCTCATTAAAAAGCGCAAAGAAGATGCTGATTAAATTGAAAGAGAGGAAAACGAAAATCAAAGAAAAAAAATAGATTCATGCACCTTTTAGTATTCCGGATTCTTTTAGATCGTCAATAATAAGTCCTACATGGGAATAATTAACCAGATCCTCCAATTTTGCTTTTGTCATCTTTAATATCATACGCTCAAAAAAATTAAGTTTTGCTACACTGATCCTTCCCGGAAGCTTTCTGTAACCTAGCAGATTCCTCCGAACTTCTTCAGGAATAAGTTCAAAGGATTGTCTACTCGCTTCACTATCCTCAGGAATAAGCCCAACAGAAAACAGATATACTTTCCTGCTTTTCAGTATTTTCTTATTTTCCCTAATGAAATCCACTATCATTATCCTTCCCATGTATGTACAACTGCCTAGAATTATAATACTATAATCCTTTAAATTTCCCGAGAATTTTTTCACATCAGATATGACACAATCGCCCTCGATCCTGTCGGCTAATTCTTTTATGTATTCTTTTGTAGAACCATACTTGGAACGGTACAGAATAAGCTTCCTTTTCACCTTCCCTCCATCTTAAAGCCAATACAACTTATTTATATATTCTGAAATGATCAGAATACTAACTTTTCAAAGGTACTAAAAGATCAGATCCTGAAACCGATTCCAAAACCGGTATGAATCCCACCGAGTTTTATATTTACATCATTAATTTTGTCTGATGCTCCCATATAGCCCAGATTAAAGGTTGCAAAAAATGTGTCAGAGAAATTATAGACAATGCTGCTTCCAAGGTATATTCCAAATTTTGTATTTTCAACAATCTCACCGAAAGCTTCTTCTTGATAGTCAAAGTTTGCTCCGCCTGCTTCCACCCTGAACTGAAGCTTATCCGAAAGATCTCCCTCGTAACCTGCAGCAATCAGACAGATCTTCTGCTTAGACTTGCTCTCTTCTTCCAACACAAGTGTTTCTCCGGTAATATTGAAAAGTCCACAACCAAAAAATCCATAAAAATGTTCACCAAACTTGTATGCGGCTTTAACTCTTGGATAGATAACTGAGGAGTCGTAAATATCTTTAAAATCACCATCTGAAGGAAGCATAACTGCACCCTGAATTTCAAAGAACAGCTTTTTTTCACTCTCTCCTGCATTCAATACAATTGTGAACATCAGCACTAAACTTAACAGGATAATTCCACGATTCTTCATTAACTCCTCCATCTTGAAATTTCAAGTTTGATCTGTTTAATAAATAACTTAAAAAAATTTTACTCTGTTTGATATATATAAACAATAATAATTAATATATTTTTTATTTTTTTGTACTTAGTCCATTACTGGAGTTAAATAGTTATTTTTTTCACTTTATTGAAAATAAAGGTCTAAGAAGGGAAAATATGTAATTACATCATGACAATAAATTTGGAGGAGCAGGAATGAGAAAAGATATTAAGATCAGCAAGTATAGATATCTTTTTCAGAAGGATGAATTGGAGAGGAAACACTGAGAAAGAATTTAAAAAACTCTCAAAAGATCAGACAGATAAATCTGAAAAATTTTAAAAATCAGAATAAAAA
>DBOL01000049.1:56538-88894 GCA_002299555.1 Candidatus Aminicenantes bacterium UBA647 | reverse complement strand
CTGATACCACCGAGTAATCCGATTATGACCGGAATTATGATCATAAAGATCTGTTCTGATGTTTTAAATTTTTCTATAAGATTAATAATTTTTTTTTTCATTGTTTTAATAACATGAGAACTAAAGCCGGATTATATATTATATTCAGTTACATGAACAGATGATTACTCATATAAATTTAAAATTTTTATAATACAAAACGGGAGCCGGAATTTTTATTTTAAACAATTTGAAGATTTATATTTTTTGAATATTATATAGGTATGAGCCGAAACTTCAGTGAGATATTTTCAGAACAGCGGAAGAAGATGCTCATAGAACAATTGATCCCCAGAGGAATAGAAGATGTAAAAGTTCTTGAAGTGATGGGGAAGATTCCGAGAGAGGAATTCGTAAAGACTAAGGAAAAGGTGAGAAGTTATTTTGACGGTCCACTACCTATAGGCAATAATCAAACCATTTCGCAACCTTATATTGTTGCTTACATGACTGAAATGCTGGAACTGACAGGTAATGAAAATATTCTTGAACTGGGTACGGGTTCCGGATATCAGACAGCTGTTCTTGCTGAAATAGCAGAAGAGGTTTCAACTATTGAATTGATACCTGAGCTTGCCGGTATAGCTGAAGAATTGCTGACCAGAGAATTTGGCTATACTAATATCCGTTTTAAAACTGGCAATGGAGCTGAAGGGTGGACTGAGCATGCTCCATATAATAGAATAATTGTTACTGCAGCTCCGGTAGAATTTCCCGAATTGCTCTTTGACCAACTGGCTGAAGGGGGGATAATTATCGCTCCGGTTGGGGGATATACCCAGAATTTAATGAAATATCAGAAGATGAATGGAAAAATAATTCAGACCGGTCTGATCGCAGTCTCATTCGTACCTCTTATTGTATAAAGAGGGAGACAGGAGCAATACACGTCTACGTCAAGTTCTTAATGATAATATTAACAATATCTTGACAATATTTTTCATATCAACTATTATTTTATTATGATTATCGGATTTAATACTGACATTAAATATCGTGATGAAGTTTTTCATATTCAAACAGAAGATAAAGGTACGGATAATCCAACCATTGAGACACTGGTTTATCATAGTGGTGAGATACTTTTGTCCAGAAGAGTTTCTTATGGCCATCTAAAACTCGAAAAAAATGACTTGAGAAAAAAAGTAAAATCCATGATGAAGATCCAGCATGACCAGATCATTGGTGAATTGAAAGAGGGGAAATTTTTACACCTGCTTTCCTTGGATACCCAACAGATCGAAGATGAAGGTCTAGATGCGATGGTACTAAGGTATCTTGAAGAATCTCCAACTTCCTGACCAATAGAAAATGTACCATAAAGTTCTTGTAATAGATGCAATGTATCTTATCTTTAGTTCCTATTATGTCAACAGGAATATGAGATCCCTTAAAGGCGAACCTTCCGGTGCTTTATATGGATTTATAACAAGAGTTGAGAATATGATCAGAGATTTGAGACCGGACAAGATAGTGGTAGCTTTTGATTCAAAGGGGAAGACATTCAGAAATGATATCTATCCTGAATATAAAGCGAACAGGGATGCACCTCCTGAAGAGTTGGTAATACAGATACCTTTTGTAAAGGAATTTCTCGAAAAAAGGGGTATAGAATATATCGAATCTCCCGGTTTCGAGGCTGATGATATAATTGCACAAATCTCATTTGCTCTGGAAGAAAATGATAGGGCAATAATATTTTCGGCAGATAAAGACCTTTTTCAATTGGTAAATGAAAATGTAACTATCTGGCATCCGAAAATGAAATCAGAACTTGACAGGCAGGGGGTGAAAGATTACTTCGGATTATACCCTGAGCAGATTGTAGACTACCTTACAATAACAGGTGATTCTTCTGATAATATTCCGGGAATTCACGGCATAGGTGATAAGGGTGCTAAAAAGATCCTTGAAAAATTCAATTCACTTGATAATGCACTTGATAATCCTGATGATCTTGAAGAGAGGCATAGGAAGAAGATCTTTGAGGATATGGAATCTCTGAAGATGTCCAGGTCACTTGTTGACCTTAGTAATGTTAAGAACCTGGAAATAAAGGAAAAAGACTGGAGTTATCCCAAGAATCCGGGAAGAGAGCTGATATCCTTTTTCAAAAGATTCTCATTCAACAGCATTATGAACAAACTTGGTATCAGTGAGGAGCAGGGAAGTTCTTCTCTTGATATTGAATATGAATTTGTTTTTGATTCGGTAGGGCTCGAAAAACTGAGAAAGAAAGTATTAAAGGAAAAATATTTTGCTTTTGACCTGGAGACAACCCATCTGGATTTTTTCAGATCTGAAATTGTCGGGATCTCGATCTCATTTTCTGATTCAGGATACTATGTCCCTTTCCTTTTTCCCGAAATTGAGAAGGACAAAGTTGATTTGTGTTTTGATGACTTTAGAACGGATTTCTATGATATTTTCGGAGATGAGCAAATCAGAAAAACAGGTCATAATCTTAAGTTTGATACTCTTCATCTTTTGTATAATGGTATACCGGTAAAAGGGATATTCAATGATTCAATGATCATGTCCTATCTGCTTTATCCGAATCGAAGAGCCCATAAACTTAAAGAGCTCACTTCCGAATTCCTGGATTATGATCAGACCGGATTTGAAAAATTAACCGGGAAAGGGAAAAACAAAAAAAGGATAGATGAAATAGAGATAGATAAAACAGGGAGATATTGTATTGATGATTCCGCGGTAACACTCATGCTTGCAGATCTACTCCAAAAAAAAATGGAGGATAGCGGGATTGCGGATCTTTATCGTAATGTTGAGATCCCTTTATCAAAAGTACTGACAACCATCGAGTTCAATGGAGTGAAAATTGATATAGATTATCTCAGGGAATGTTCCAAATATCTGTCCGGGATGATCGAGTCACTTGAGAAGGAGTTGCACTCTGCAGCGGGATATGACATTAACCTGAACTCTTCCCAGCAATTGGGGGTATTCATATTTGAAAAGATGGGACTGCCTGCTGCAAAAAAAACCAGAAAGACGGGTCAGTATTCTACGGATAGTGAGGTCCTTCATGAGTTGAGAGGGTACCCGATAGTCAAGAGTATTATCGATTACAGGACATTTAAGAAATTGAACTCAACTTTTGTTGAAGGGTTGATAGATACGGTAGATAATTCGAACAGGGTGCACACTTCATATAATCAGACAGTAGCGGCAACAGGGAGACTCTCATCCTCGAATCCGAATCTGCAGAATATTCCTGTAGGAGAGACCGGCGGTGTTTCTGTTCGGAAAGGGTTTATTGCAGAGGGGGGAAACATTCTTCTTGCGGCAGATTACTCCCAGGTCGAATTGAGAGTTATGGCTCATTTCTCTGAAGATAAGAACCTGATAGATGCATTCCAAAATGATTTTGATATTCACCAGTATACTGCAGATAAGGTTTTCGGAAAGGACCTGTTCTTAAGTGATCATGAGAGGAGAAAGAAAGCAAAGATAATAAATTTTTCTGTCCTTTACGGTTCCGGACCGTTCTCTCTTTCAAAGGAGTTAGGGGTTAGTTTTAAAGAGGCAAAGGATTTCATTGAGATGTATTTTGAGAAGTATATTGGGGTTAAGGACTTTATTGAAAAAGTAGTATCAAATTGTGAAAGTGAGATGAAAGTAAGAACCATTCTCGGAAGGATCAGGCCAATTCCCGAGATCAATAGTGAAAATAAAAATATAAAGGATAATGGCAGACGAATGGCAATTAATACTGTTATTCAGGGGAGTGCTGCTGATATAATAAAAGTAGCCATGATCAATATTGATAAGAAAATTGAAAAGATGAAAAGTAGAATGGTTATGCAGGTCCATGATGAATTGATCTTCGAACTCCCACCAGAAGAAGAGAATGATCTGAGAAAAATAGTGAAACATGAAATGGAGAACAGCCTGAAACTAATAGTTCCTCTTACAGTAACGATTAAAACAGGAAAAAACTGGGGCGAGATGGAATAACCCCGGCTCTCATTCAAAAAATAAAAGAACATACTACTAAAAATGGGGACGGTCCTTTAATTCTTTAATTTATTGCAATAAATTAAAGGACCGTCCCCATTTAGTCGGGTAGTTGAATTTTGGTTTTCTATTAAATATAATCCACCGATGGACTCCATTAAAAAGAAAAAACAATTCAAACTCCCTCATACACTTGTATTGATCTACATGATAGTATTACTCGTTTATTCCCTGACCTGGATCGTCCCCTCAGGACAATTCAAAAGAGCAAAGGTGGGAGTAGGAGGAACTCAACGTGAAGTCACTATCCCGGGTACTTTTCAGAAGGTTGAAAAGAAGATCGTTAGTCCGGATATTCTTTTGACTGCACCTATAAAAGGTTTTTCAGAAGGTTCTCTGATAATTGCATTTCTTTTTGTAGTTGGAGGGGCATTTATGGTAATTCAGAAAACAGGAATGATCGATATTGCAATAAGAAGACTTGCAAATACATTTGCAAAGCATCCCCGTTCAAGGAAGTTTGTAATCCCTGTACTAATGACCGTCTTCTCTCTTGCCGGATCTATTTTCGGTATGTCGGAGGAGACCATCCCTTTTATTATGGTCTTCATACCTTTGGCTCTCTCTCTGGGTTATGATTCGATCGTTGGTGTCTCAATTCCGTTTCTGGGTGCGGCAGCCGGATTTGCTGCTGCTTTCTTTAATCCTTTCACGGTCGGTATTGCACAGGGATTATCTGGATTACCTTTATATTCGGGTTTGCCTTACAGGCTTATCGTCTGGGCGATCGGGACATTTACTGTAATTGCTTTTGTGATGAGGTATGCGGCAAAGATCAAAAAAAATCCTGAATTAAGCCCGGTTTATGAACTGGACAGGAAAAGGCTTCGTGAGATGTCAGTAAACGGGGAGGTTTCTGATGAATGGAATTCCAGACACAGGGCTGTTCTTTTTATATTTGCAGGAGGGATACTTGTTCTGATACTCGGAATTTTATTGTTGAATTGGTATATAACTGCTATTGCAGCCGTGTTCATGGGGATGGGTATATTCTCAGGGCTTGCATCCGGGATGTCTCCCAGTGATATTGCGAAGAATTTTGTTGAAGGAGCTAAGGAGATGATGAATGTTGCATTTATTATTGCATGCGGCCGTGCAATACTTATAATTGCATCAGAAGGACAGATACTGGATTCGATCCTGTTTTATGCATCTAATTTTATCTCATTATTTCCAAAGATAGTGACTGCTCAGATGATGTTCTTTACTCAGTCTGGTATAAACTTCTTTATCCATTCAGGAACAGCACAAGCTGCCCTTACAATGCCGGTTATGGCTCCACTAAGTGACCTTGTCGGAGTTACAAGGCAGACATCAGTTCTGGCATTTCAATTATGCGAATTTATACTACCGATACTTCCTACTTCAGCCGTTACGATGGGAGTTCTGGGAGTTGCAAAGATATCCTGGGAAAAATGGGCGAGGTGGTTCTTCCCGCTGATGCTGATCCTGATTGCCTTAAGTATGTTATTACTGATCCCTCCTGTTCTGATGAACTGGGGACCATTCTAACCAACATCTTGGAGGTAGTGTCCAGGTTTTTCTCCTCTGATAATTGCCCAAAAGCAATTCGTGAAGTATAATTGCATCTTTCAGGAGGAAAATTGACAAGATTAAATGAATCTATATTCAGGGAATATGATATAAGAGGTATAGTTGAAACTGACCTCACTGATGATGCAGTAGAGAAGATCGCTTCTGCTTTTGCCGCAATTTATGTTCGTGCAGGAAAGAAGCAAATTTCTATAGGGATGGACGGCAGGCCAAGTTCTCAGAATATTAAGGATATTTTTATCAGGACCATCTGCAGTTTCGGGATAGATGTCGTGGATATCGGACTTGTTCCAACTCCGGTGCTCTATTATTCAGTATTCAGACTGGGCCTTGGCGGTGGGATCATAATTACAGCATCACACAATCCTTCTGAATATAATGGATTTAAAGCTTTGCTCGGGAAAAATGCTCTTTCAGGTGATGAGATCAGAGAAATATACGAAATAGCATGTGATGAAAAATTTCCTGAGGTTATAGGCGGCGGCAAAGTAGAATCAAAGGATATGGTCTCAGATTACATTGATTATGTGGAAAATGATATATCGCTCGACAAAAAAATTAAAGTGGTGGTTGATAGTGGAAATGGGACAGGTGGTATTACAGGAGTCCCTTTATTCAAAAAACTGGGAGCTGATGTAATTGATATATTTACCGAAGTTGACGGATCCTTCCCAAATCATCATCCGGACCCGACAAAGATCGAAAATCTCCAGGATCTTATTGCAAAGGTGAAGGAGACAGGTGCCGATCTCGGGATCGGATTTGACGGTGATGCTGACAGGATAGGTGTTGTTGACGGGAAAGGAAATATTCTCTGGGGTGATATGCTGATGGTTTTGTTCTCGAGAGAAATACTTAAAGATAATCCCGGCAGGAAGATCATTTCCGAGGTGAAGGCATCTGAGGTTCTTTATGCCGAGATTAAAAAGAATGGCGGAATTCCTATAATGTGGAAAGCCGGACATTCATTGATAAAGAAAAAAATATTTGAGGAGAATGCAATACTTGCCGGTGAAGTCAGTGGCCATATATTCTTCAATGACAGGTGGTTCGGATTTGATGATGCAGTGTATTCCGGAGCAAGGCTCCTTGAACTCCTGTCAAATTCCAAACAAACTCTTGAGGAGATGGTGGAGACCATTCCACATATTGTTAATACTCCTGAGATCAGAGTAGATACTACAGAAGAAGCAAAATTTATAATTGTTGATAAAATAGTTGCAATATTCAAAGAGAATTATGAGGTTATTGATATAGACGGAGCCAGAATTAAATTCCCGGATGGATGGGCACTTGTCAGGGCTTCAAATACTCAACCTTCACTTGTCCTCCGTTTCGAATCTGATACTGAAGAGAATCTTCAAAAGATCAGAGATATAGTCGAGCCGATACTTGAAAATACAGTTAAAGAGGTTGAAAGCCGGACCTGAGGCCTTTTTAAAAAGAAAATATCACTTTTCCAACCAAAAATACAACTTTAGTTTGTTTGAGAACCGGTATAGTTATATTATTATATATATATTAGTGGTATCTTTATATACTATTTGTCATTTTTGGAGAAAAAAATGAATAGAGTGATCAGTAATAGATATAATTTTGCGGTGATGATGTTTTTATCTGGAATTATGATGTTTTTTTCCCTGGATCTAAAAATTGATGCCGAATTGAATCATAAGAGGCAATTTCAATCACCGATCAGAATTGCCTCCGGACCTGATGGGAATCTTTTAGTGTCAGATTACAAAGCAAAGTCCGTTTTTGTAGTTGACAGGAATAAAAACAGGATCATTAAGGGAATTGTCATCCGTGGCAACCCATTGGGAGTTGCATATTATAAAGGCAAAATTTATGTCGGGAACAAAACCCATGAAAAAGTTGAAGTTTATACAGAATCAGGGAAAAAAATATTCTCGTTCCCCAGAATAATAAAAAAGCCAAATGATATAGTTATAGATAGAGTATCCGAGAGGGTTTATGTTACCGATTCTATCAGAAAAAATGTAAAGGTTTTTAAGATTGATGGTGAATTACAGTTTATAATCAGTACAAATCTTACTGCGCCGGCCGGAATTGCGATCGATGAAACCAATAGATTGCTGTATGTAAGTGATAATGGTGACTCGGCAAACTGGAAGTATCCCTCGATCCAGGCTTATGATCTTGATGGGAATCCTGCAGGATCTATTTCAGGTAAACTTGGAATGATGGGTAACAGATTCTCGAGACCACAGGGCCTGGCTGTAGATACAAGTGGAAATGTTTTTCTTGTAGATTGTTATTCAGCAGAAGTACTGGTTTTCAGTGGATTGAGCGGAATTTTATTGAAAACGATCAGCGGGTTCGGTACAGACCCCGGAAAAATGCTCCTTCCATATGATATTGTTCTGGATGAAGGAACAAAAGACCTGTTTGTGACTAATAACAGATCTAAAAGAATAGAAATTTTCAGGAACGGAGGGCAACTCTGATGAATAAGATAGCTGGAATTGGATTTAACTTTGTTAGTTTCCTGTTTGCAGCTTTTCTTATTCTACAGGGAGGATTGTTTGCGGACAATCCAAGTCATCCGGAATGCCTGGGATGCCACAATCTGCATATGGCCCCGGGACAGGCATTGACCAATGATGCATTGGGAATTAATTCTCTCTGTTTATCATGTCATGGTGAGGGAGCAGTTGGATCGATTTTGGAGGCCGATGTTCATTCCGGTACAAAGTACGGTGCTTTCCAAATGGGTTGTGCAGACTGCCACAATGCTCATAATAATATTGAAAATTATCTTGGAGGGACGAATATAAAACAGATCGGACATAGGTCTGGTTCAGCAATAATAACAACTCCAAACAGTGGGGTTAAGAACGTTGTTTTAGAGAGCAGAGGGAATTTCCCGGGTGTTGATCAGCCAACCCTGAATTCGTTTGCTGATGGTGATGAAGGTGGAACAGGATATGACGGAGTTTGTGAAGTGTGTCATACTCAGACCACACACCACAGAAATGATAACTCCGGGGGGGATCATACCCATTTTGTAGGGGACACCTGTACCCGGTGCCATACTCATTTAAGTAATTTTGCACCTGCCGGTGGCGGTACCTGCTCAGTTTGTCATAGTACGATCTGGGATAAGTTCGCATCTCCGAATCAGGGACATCATGTAATGGGGAGTTCTGTAACAGAAGATGATTGCGGTGTTTGTCATACCGAACCAGGTGCAAATCACATGGATGGTGATCTTGATCTGAGAGATCCGGATGATGGATCTACAATATCTTTTCCGAAAGGTATTGTAAGGAACAGAACTTCAAGTACCCTTGAAACGGATGTTACAAATCTCCAGAATTTCTTCTGTTTGAAATGTCATGATTCCGATGGTGCTCCTGCGACAAAGAATACTACTGGAGGCGGTACTGACCTCAGCCCTTTTTCTTCTTCAGGAACTGTGGCAAATGTAGACAACCAGTTTGACCAGATAAATGATTATCACCATGCTGTTAAAGGGACAGTCGGTAATCCCTATTGTAACTCCAGTACAATGGAAGCACCATGGGATACAGGCGGCCCTCACAAAATTACATGTTTCGATTGCCATGACCTGAGTGGACATGGTGCTCCTAATCAGAGGATGCTGCGAACAGCTGTAGATGTTGATGCATTTGCAGCCGGAACATTATCTGTTGGTTTGGGTGATCAGATAGAGACATATTGTACTGAGTGTCATAAATATGATGAATACGGAACTACAGGAACAGCCGGTGGGAACTCAAAATTTGAGTATCATGGTTCCAATCAGAACCAGCATGGTTCGGGCGGCGGAAATACCATTGGTTGCATGGGATGTCATGGTGGTATCCGTGATGAAAGCGGAATAAGCGGGAACGGATCCGCAACAGGAAATATTCATGGGGGTGGATACTCATGGGGATCTAATTCCTGGGCTATAGGTTCTTCTACACAATTCTTCATGGTTGGCGGTTGGAATAGCGGATGGGAATTAAATACTTCTGCAGGGAAGAGTGGATGTGGAGGAGGAACTTGCAACCATCCGGGAAGAGTGAGTAAGTTAACGCCAGGAAAAGAATATACTAATTAGAGTAGAACAAATAGATAGTTTTATTTAAAGTAGTTGCTAAGGATAATTCATATTGAAATGAAAAACATGTTCATAAAAATAATATATTGGGCCGGTTCATTGAGACTTGCACTAGTTCTTGTGATTGTCCTGATACTCTTAAGCTTTACAGCGCTGGTCATCCCGCAGCAGAGTGAATTTAGTTCCGTGGATATAGAATTATGGAGTGATCAGAATACAGGTTTTGCATCTTTTGCAGGAGCCTTTGGATTTTTCTCTGTATTCAGATCTATCCCATTCCTTATAGTGATAATATTATTTGCAGTTAACATACTAACATGTACTATTCTTCACCTTTCAGGAATTAAGGAATCTTCAAATTATAAAAGAAAAAGTGGGATCAGAACTATTGGTTTTTTCCTCCTCCATATAGCACTTATCGGTATCCTTGCCGGTGGGTTCATCACCACTGGCCTGGGGAAAAACGGGAGTATTATACTAACTGAAGGGCAGATTTTTGTTAACAATAAAGAGAATTATATTAAATTAACAAAAGGATCGTTTAGTAGTGAGTGGAATAAGGATCTTCGGGTAAGATTAAGTAAAGTTAAAATTGAGTATGAAAATAATGTGATACCCGTGAAGGTTTTGACCACTCTTGATTTCAAGTCAAAATCTGAAGAGAAAAGTGGAATTGATATAGAGATAAATAAGCCATATAGTTTCGATGGTCTTGATTTTACACAGGATGAGATAGGATTCTCACCAAGGATAATAATCAAGGATCCATTAAAAAAGAAATTGATGCTGAATTCTTTTGTTGCTCTTAAAACGTTCCGTGAAGGTGAGAATTGGCAATACAGGGATTTCCTGCCGCTTCCATTCCTGAAGAACAAAGTGATTCTGACATTATTTCCGGATCACAATAAAGATGGAAACGCTATAAAGAAAACAAGTGAACTTGCAGGAGATCCTATAATATTGTTCGAAGAAAGAGATGGAAAAGATGAACTTGTTTCGAGTGGAATTATCCCATTCAGGGGATCAATAAAGATCGGGGAGTATCTATTTGAATTTGCAGAACTCCGATATTGGGCATCCTTCAGGATAGTTGATGATCCTGGATATATTGTTTTCTGGATTGCAGTATGGATGGCTGTCCTGTCATTAATTCTCAGATATTCTGAGGATCTGATAATTCTATTTAAAAAGGATAGTAATAGTACAGATCCTGTCAGGGGGGGATAACTTATGAAAGATCTTGAAATACTACTTTTATGGTTTACAATATTTTTGTATGTGGTGACATTTATTTTTCATGTTATTGGATTTAATTGGAGAAAGGCAAAACTTGAGAATTTGTCAAAATGGATATTGAGAGTCGGATTTATTCTTCATAGTGCAACCTTGATAACTCATTGGATAAGTTCAAAACATCCTCCTGTTACAGATACATATGAATTAAATCTGACAGGGGTCTGGTTTATGATCCTGTTGTTTATATTGTTCGAATATTTAAGGAAAGCAGGATTTGTGATAGGGCTTATCGTTGTCCCAATTTCATTTCTGGCTTTAGGGTATGGATATTTGTCAGGTGTTTATATAAAACCTATGGGTCCTGCTTTTCAAAGTCCATGGTTGATAGTTCATGTGATCTTTGCATGGCTCGCTTTCGGAAGTTATGCTATCTCTACCGGAGCAGCTATATTTCTTTTGTTAAAGGAGAAGAAGAGGTCTTCGGAGACATTTAAAAAGCTTCCATCTTCAGATGAACTGGATTTTACCGAGTACAGATTTATTGTTCTTGGGTTCATCAATCATGCAATTATGATAGTTTCGGGTGCAATATGGGCAAAAAAACTCTGGGGGCATTATTGGAATTGGGATCCTCTTGAGACGTGGTCTCTCATCGCATTTCTGTTCTATGCTTTTTATCTCCATGCACGTTCCTTTTTAAATTGGAGAATGGGTAAATCTGCTTGGCTTGCAGTAGCGGGATTAATAATACTTGCAATATCTTTCTGGGGTGTCGGCCTGTTCGGTCCTACTATCCACCCGGGACCTTAATATTAAATAAAGGTGAAAAATGGCAACATTAGTTCTTTTAAATAATTTTTTACACGATTTTAGTGCTGCTGGATGGATCTTCTGTTCCGTCTTATTATTTGTGATACTCAGATCTTTGCCTGATGAGTTTCATGCAAGGAAAGGGGATGAACTTCACAAGATTATTTTGAATATTTTCAGGAAGATCAGAGCGTTCATGATACTGAGCCTGGCGGGGATCATTATTTTCGGAGTTTTCAGAGCTCTCGCATATAAATCATTTGAGTGGAATGCAGCTTCCGGAGATTCTCAGATAACTCTTTTGATAGTTAAACATATCATTCTCGCATTTGTGTTCGCTGCGGGGATACATTATTATCTGCAAGCTGGTAAGTTGATAAAAAATAACTAAGTAGAGATTTTAATATGGATATAATGAAAAAAAAAGTAATGTTGATAACGCCTCCCTATCATTGTGGCGTAGTTGAATCTGCAGGGAGATGGCCCAATCTTGGATTTTTGTATATTGCAGGGGAATTGGAAAAGCATGGCTATGAAGTAGATTTCTACGACGCAATGTCCAAATTTCATGACTATGACCAGATAAGGGCGAGGATCAAAAAAACAAAACCGGATTTTATCGGGGTAACCGCTATTACTGCAACCATAGTTGATGCAGTGAAAGTTCTGGAGGTTGCGAAAGAGGAAGTGCCTTGGATTGTTACTATAATTGGCGGGGTTCATCCAACCTTTATGTTTGAAGAATTGCTGGTAGATTTTCCGGATATCATTGATTATTGTGTGATAGGAGAAGGAGAGCTCACAATGCCTGAACTCCTGGATGGGATCAATTCTAAAGGGGATATAGGGCTGATAAAAGGAGTAGCTTTCAAAAAGGATGGAGATGTTATGAAAACGCCGGTACGTCCATTTATTGCCGACCTTGATTCTCTCTCGCCAGCCTGGCATCTTGCTAATTGGGATGATTATCCTTTGTATTTTATTGATAATTCAAAAGTGGCAATTCTGAGTTCTTCCCGGGGTTGTATCCATAAATGTTCTTTTTGTTCTCAACATAAGTTCTGGCAAGGCACTTACAGAGATCGTGCTCCTGAAAAATTTGTCTCAGAGATCGAACATTTACTGGCCGAGTACGGTATAAATGTATTTTTTATTGCAGATGAATATCCCACAAATGATAGAGAGAGATGGGTGAAAATTCTGGATCTTCTGATTGAAAAAGATCTTGGAGTACACATACTGCTTGAGACATGTGTAGGTGATATAATCAGGGATGAGGATATCATAAGCAGATACAGGGAGGCAGGTGTCCTGTTTATATATTTGGGTGTAGAATCAACAGACAACCAGAAACTTATTGAGTTTAAAAAAGATACCAGATTCGAAGATTCAAAACGAGCTTTGAAAATTGTAAGAGATGCCGGGATGATCGTTGAAAGTTCTCTGATCCTGGGTGCTCCTGATGAGACCCCTGAATCAATAAAAGAAACGTTAAAACTTGCAAAAGAATATAATGCAGATTTTATGCATTTCCTGCTGATTGCTCCATGGCCATATGCAGATTTATATGACAAGTTGAAACCATATATAGAGGTGTGGGATTATTCAAAATATAATCTTGTAGAACCAATTTTAAAACCTGAATCGATGACGCGTGATCAGCTTATGAAAGAGGTTCTGAACTGCTATAAAAATTACTATATGAACAAAATGCCTGAATGGGTATCGATGAAGGGCAATGATCTGAAGAGGTCATGCCTAATAAAAGGGATGAAAGCTATAATGGAAAATTCATTCCTGAAGGATCATATGAAGGGCCTTGGCGGGATGCCTAAGGGTGTTCTGAAAATGATGGAAAAAATTACAGACCAATAGGATATTTGGATTGAAAGCATCCTGTTTTTGTTTTTTGAACCTGAATTTTTAAATGTTGATTTAGTAAATATTTTAAATTATAAAATAACTTGATTTTCCAAATTTGTTAACATATCATTTTTATAGTTTTAAAATTATTAGAATATTAGAGGTGTTCAAATGATCTCAAAAAGTATCAAACAGGGCTTATTATCTTTAGTTTTAAGAAATTTTATTTTTGTTTTTGTTATGATCGGGATTTTGGTTTTATTGACTCCTGCACACCTGGATGCAGAAATTCCTGATGATGATTGTTTAACTTGTCATGGTGACAAAGATATTGAAGCTGAAACGGAAAGGGGGAAAACATTAGATCTCTTCGTCCCTGAGAATGCATTGATTGGAAGTGTTCATGAGGATCTGTCCTGTACAGATTGTCATATCGGTGCTGACTCATTTGAAGATATCCCGCACGCCTCAAAACCCCTTGAAAGAGCATGTAAGAATTGTCATGAGGAAGAGGCAGCAGAAACGGCAAATGATATTCATGGGAAAGGATGTGCCAGTGGCGATGAAATGACACCATCCTGTTGTACCTGCCACGGCGGCCATGATATCAAACCTTTGAGTTCTCCGGAGTCAAGATTTTCAGATAAGAACCAGCCTGACACTTGCGGAAAATGTCATGGGGGAGATACTCTGACAACCCAGGAACATGGTATTTATAAACGAAACCTTGTTTCAAGATATAAAAGTAGTGTTCATTATCAGGCATTAAAAGAGGGGAAAGCGGCTGCATCCTGTACGGAT
The DNA here is from genome assembly GCA_002299555.1 of Candidatus Aminicenantes bacterium UBA647. Taxonomy (GTDB): domain Bacteria; phylum Acidobacteriota; class Aminicenantia; order UBA2199; family UBA2199; genus UBA647. The sequence continues at coordinate 74,463 of DBOL01000049.1, read as the reverse complement.
TGCCACGGCTCACACTCAATATTACCCGGAGGTTATCAGGAATCAGGCGTTTCAAGAAACAACGAAGCTAATTCATGTATGAAATGCCATCGACTGGAAGGGATCGCTTTCTGGGATGGCCCTCATGGAGATGCTCTGAGACACGGGAACAATGATGTTCCCACTTGTACAACTTGTCATGGTGACCACGATATGGCATCTCTAAGAGTAAGAGACGGAGTTGCCAAGCAATGGGCAGCTACTCAGGTATGTATATGGTGCCATGGGAATTCACGTATGATGGCAAGATACGGTCTGGATACAACACCTGTAGATAGTTATATGCAGGACTTTCACGGGCTTACTCAAAGAGGTACTCTTGGAGAAAGTGCAACATGTGCTGATTGCCATGATCCTCACCACTCGCTTCCCTCGGATCATCCCAACTCCAGAATGCATATTTCTAATCGTGGTCCCACCTGCGGGAAATGCCATGGAAAGGTTTCTGAAAACTTTATCATGAGTTTTTCACACAAGAAATCAATGGAAGTTGAGGGGACTAAGCTTGAGAGTATAATTAAATTTGTCTATATATTTATTATAATTATTACTATAGGAGGTATGATCCTTTATGTAGGCCTGGCCTGGTTCAAAGCTGTCAGGGGAAAGATCAAAAAGCAAAAAGCGGATAAATATTTGCTGAGAATGAATAGTTTCGGGAGAAATATTCACAAAATTCTTCTGCTCAGTTTTATTACTCTTGTTGCCTCAGGATTTGCATTGAAATTTCCGGATACGTTCTGGGTAAGGTGGTTATTCTCGATCGGAATGACCGAGACGATAAGGGCTTTTATCCACAGGATAGCAGCTATAACAATGACTATCGATTCGGTGATTTTCCTTCTATACATGATATTCAAGGCACGTGGAAAAGATCTTTTCAGAGATTTTCTTCCCAAATTCAGGGATTTCACTGACGCTTTTAAAACTATAAAATACTATCTCGGAATTTCAAAAGAAAAGAGTGCTCCTAAATATGAGGTTTTCAGTTTTGCTGAAAAATTTGAGTATTGGGCAATGGTATGGGGAACTATCGTAATGGTAGTATCCGGACTTATTTTATGGTTCCCGAAACTGATACCCGGTTCATGGTGCGCATGTATAATCCCTATAGCAAGGACTATTCACTACTATGAAGCTATACTCGCAGCACTCGCAATTCTTGTATGGCATGGATTCCATGTTATATTGCATCCTGATGAATATCCGATGAACACTTCCTGGTGGTCAGGATACTTAACAAAAAAAGAATCTGAACACAGATTTGAAGACGAAGCAATAGAAAAACAGAAGAAGAATATTGAATAGAGAGGGGGAGTAACACTCCCCCCCCCCTTTTTTTTTATTGACTTGAAGTTGAATTTGGAATAGTATCTTGATCAAACAGGGGACAATTGGATCTTACACTTCTATTAAAAATATTTTTGTTATCATTCGTTCAGGGAGTAAGTGAGTTTTTCCCTATTTCTTCATCCGGCCATCTTGTAATATTTCAGGAAATCATTGGTTTTAAGACTATTCCTTTGGTATATAATATTTTTTTTCATATCGGAACCCTCATTTCAGTGTTGATCTATTTCTTCCGGGATATCTTTTCAATAGTAAAAGGGATAAAAGAAAAAGAGAATATGCAATTTGTTTTGCTTATAATTGTGGCAAGTATTCCAACGGGTATGATCGGGCTATTCTTCAAAGATGAGCTTGAACTGATGTTCAGTAAGCCAGGAGTTGTCGGATACTTTTTGCTTTTAACAGCATTAATTATAGCGCTTTCAAAATATATCCGTATAAAGAAACTTAATGTATATGCGGTTGCGTTTACCATAGGGCTCTTTCAGGGGATTGCAATATTGCCTGGATTATCAAGGTCAGGTCTTACAATTTCCATTGGACTTATCCTTTCAATGGGATTTATCTTCTCCTTCAGATTTTCATTCCTTTTATCTGTTCCTGCAATAATCGGAGCACTTATTCTTGAATTGGACAAAGTACCCTTTAATGATCACCATTTATTCTATTTATTGGCAGGGACTATTTTTTCTGCAATTTTCGGTCTGATAGCATTGAAATTTTTAAAACGAATAATATTAAAAGAAAAGTTTCATTATTTTTCTATTTATTGCTTCTTTGTCGGAGTTATGGTTTTAATGCTTTTTAAATAGGAACGGGACATTTCGTTAGAACTTCAACAATATATCAGATTATTCAAATATTAAAACTTTAGAAATTTGAAAATATTTGCATTTATATTTACAACAAAAATAATATCAAAATAATATCTATAGAAAACAAAATAAGTACAAAGTAGTAAGAAAATATTATTAACAAATAAGGCTAAAGTACTAGAAAAGTAATTAATATTTAAGACTGCATTTAGTATGAAAGTCTTATTGATAATACGTGCTAGTGTGCAAAGATTACAAATGCTGAATATGCAAAACCTTGAAATTTATGAAATTCACTCTGAATTTTTAAGGGCGATCGCTAATCCAAAAAGACTAAGGATCCTTAATGAATTTGGAGATGGAAAGATCACGGTAGGTGAGCTTGCTGAAAAGCTTAATCTTACTGTTTCAAATATAAGTCAACATTTAAAGATCCTTAAAAATTATGAAATATTAAGATCCGAAAAAATAGGGCATAGAGTTTATTATTCTATCACTGATAAGAGAATTGTTGAGATTTGTCATAGTATCAGACAAATCATTTCAGATCTTTATGAGAAACGTATGGATATCTTCAATCGTGATAAAGAGGACTAATATTTAATTAACCGAAAAACGATATGAGGCATTAAATGATATCAATGAAAAAATTTTTCTTTGCAGTTAGAAAGGAATATGTTCTTGCTTTAGTGTTAACTATTCTATTTGTTTTTTCTCTACTTGGGTTTTTATTTGAAGGTCATCACGTCCCAATTCGTGTTGCTTTCGATACCAGTGGCGGAGACATTATCTTTGATCATAAGCTTCATACTGATATTGAAAAGCTTAAATGTACAGAATGCCATCATAATTATGAGGAACGGAAAATGAAACTCTCTTCCGGAGCATTAAACTGCAGATCCTGTCACTATTCAGAAGAATATGAATATATATGTAAGGACCAGGCAATACATGTTCATTGTATAGGAAAAAATTGTATGGATTGCCATATTAAGGAATCTGTAAATTGCGATTTCTGTCACAATGCAAAAAAATTCAAAGGCGCAGATCAACCTGATAACGTAATTTTTGAAACTGATGGTGGAAAGGTTCTATTTAATCATAAGGATCATGCATCAGTGGATGGTTATGATCTGGGATGTGAAACCTGCCACCACAAATATCTCCCGGGGAACCCCAGCCCTTATTCAATGAATTGCAGACAATGCCATTACAATACTGCATATATTTCACTTTGTGAAAATGCAGAGATTCATGCCAGATGTATCGGGAAGCAATGTCTTGAATGTCATACTGAAGGTGAAGAGAATTGTGAGATCTGCCATAAGGAAGAGTAAAACCATGAAGAAAGAGATAAAATTCAGACAAGAATATGATGAAATGATGATAGGTGAGATAGTTTTACCTGAACATATATTTCTTCCAATCACAGGGAGTGGCGACATTGGGGATCTGAAAGTCGGAGATCGGATAAATAAGTATGATGAGATCTTTCCGGGGTTGATCTCACCTGTTACAGGGGAGATCAAAGAACATCTCAAGATGTTTATCGATGGAAGTGAATCTGATGTTTTAAAGATTGCTCCCGTAGAGGATGAAGGAGATAATGAATCTGATGAAGGAAGTGATATTCCAGATGAGTCTAATGAAGCTATCCTTGGGAAATTGAAAAAATCAGGATATTATCTGGAGAATATTATCGAATCAGAGTGTGATATTGTTGTAAGTGCTGTTGACACTGATCCGCTATGTTCAGTTTCACAACAGATACTTAGAGAGAATCGTAAAGATCTTAATAAAAATTTTGATCTGTTCAAAAGAATTTTTAATAGAGAAAAGATAAATTTTGCAGTCCCTGAGCATTTGTTCGATATGGTATGGAAACTTCAGGCTCAGGGAGTCAATGTAGTCAAAGTTATTCCGGATTATCCAAATGGGATTCCTGAGATCCTTATTAGCTCTGCTTTTGAGAAGAATTCATTGAAATCACCTCTTTACCTTAAGTTAGAAGAATTTCTTAACATTTGTAATGCTGCAGTAACCGGAAGGCCCAATTTTAAAAAAGTAATAACTTTATCAGATGTGAATGGGATGAAGAATATCAATGTGCTGAAGGGTACTCCTTTAGATCATATATTGAAAGATTCTGATATCAGGTCAGCCGGGAAAGTTATTACCGGAGGACCGTTAAGGGGAAGTGCTAATTTTGATCTTAATACACCAGTTACAATTGAAACTGATTCAGTCCATGTACAGTATAAAAAGGATATTGTAAGAGCTGTTAATGACCAATGTATTAATTGCGGGAGATGTAACGGTCATTGTCCTGTCAACCTCAGTGTTAATCTAATTACCAGATACTCTGAATTTTCTCAATTCGAAAAATGCAGGGATATGGGAGTTGAAAATTGTATTGAATGTGGACTCTGCTCTTTTTATTGCCCTGCAGGACGGTCACTGGTTCAATTAATACGCCTGGCAAAGAGCGAGATAAATAATTTAGAAGGAGAGATTGAGCAATGAAATTAATAGTTTCAAGTCCCCCTCACTGGCATTCAGGTTCCTCGGAAAAGATAATTAATTTGGACTTTATAATTGGATTGATGCCTGCATTGATCCATTCATTATATTTTTTCGGTATGCATGCCGCAAGAGTAATTGCATTGTGTGTTGCCGTAGCCATCTTAAGTGAAGTAGTATTAAAAAAAATCTTTAAAAATAATATTGGTCCGTTTAACGGTAGTGCAGTTTATCTGGGAATCCTGTTTTCAATGTTACTGCCTCCGACATCTCCATACTGGCTGGTGATATTCGGTGTATTCCTTTCTGTATTCATAGGAAGAGAGATCTTTGGCGGAATCGGAAGTAACCCTTTCAGCCCTGTATTGGTTGGAATGGCAATCCTGGAATTATCCTGGCCTTCACATCTGAACGTTAATTTGAGTTCGGTAAATTATAATTTGGGATTTGATTTTCATTCACCTTTAACTGCGCTAAAATCTGCCGGGGCAGACTTTACATCAAAGTTCTCACTCTTTGAACTCAGTATTGGGAATCAGGTAGGCGGGATCGGGTCAGTTGCAATTATATTTCTGTTCATCGGTGGTATCTATTTATTGGCAAGAAAGGTTATCCGCTGGGAAATTCCCCTTTTCTTTGCGTTGGGAGTTATTGGAATGGCTGCGATATTCAGAGCAATAGATCCTCATAGTTTTGCCCTCCCGTGGTTTCATCTTCTTACTGGTAACGTAATGATAGGGATGTTCTTCTTATCAACTGATTATTCCAGTTCGCCATTCAGTAATCCCGGTAAAATAATTTTTGGATTGGGATGCGGAGTTTTTACGGTTCTGTTCCGTGTTCTCAGTGTTCATGAGGATGGTGTGATCTATGCGATCCTCATCATGAACCTTTTCACACCGATGCTTGATAAACTTGTAAGTGGGCCAAAAATATTAAAAACCGGATATTTTGGAAGAGGAATAAAATGATTAAAGAATATTTGAAAATGATAATTGTTTTAACTTTAATTGCAGCTGTTTGTGGCTTCCTTCTTTCTGCAGTAAAAACATTTACTTTTGAAAGAATTGAAGAACAGATACTTGTGAATGTTAAAGGCCCGGCACTGAAAAATGTGTTGAGTCAGTCAACGAACAATCCAATCAATGACAGATTGGAGATTGAGTTGGATGGAATTATTCATACGGTTTTTATCGGGAAAAAAGGGGATCAATTATATGCGGTTGCATATGAATCTGAAGGAAACGGTTTTGGAGGAGCTATTGGTGTTATGCTCGGGATCGATATTGAGAAGTCCACAATTTCCGGAATAGGGATACTCACCCATCAGGAGACACCCGGTCTGGGATCAAGGATCTCTGAAACAAGTTTTACAGACAAGTTCAAGGGAAGAGCAGTGTCCGATAACTTCAAAGTGAAAAAAGATAATGGTTCAATTGATGCTATTTCCGGTGCGACCAATTCATCAAGAGGTGTTTGCTCAGCTGCTGAAAAAGGTGTGGCATTGTATTCAAAGCTAAAGGTTGAAATTTTAAAAAAAATAAATAAAAGGTCAGATAAAAAATGAAAAAATCATTATTACAGGAATTTTTTAAGGGTTTCTGGGAAATTCTTCCCCCCTTCAGGCTTGTGCTGGGATTGTGTCCAATACTCGCGGTAACAACTCTTGCTGAAAATGGTTTGGGTATGGGTATTGCGACTACATTTGTGCTCTTCTTTTCCAACATACTTATTGCTTTACTGAAGAATGTCATTCCTAAGAAAGTGAGGATCGCAGCATTCATTATAATCATAGCAACGTTTGTTGTTATTGTTGAGCTTGTAATGAAAGCATATTTTTTCCCAATCTCACAAAAGCTCGGCCTGTTCATTCCATTGATAGTTGTGAATTGCATTATTCTTGGAAGAGCGGAGGCATTTGCGTCTAAGAATACTGTACTCAGATCAGCGGCAGATGGGCTTGGGGTAGGCCTTGGGTTTACCATGTCTCTTGTTCTTATTTCATCCCTGAGGGAATTGTTAGGTGCGGGGTCAGTATTCGGTATTGAAGTTATGTGGTCAGGATTTGAGCCTTTCGGTTTTATGGTTCAGGCTCCCGGAGCTTTTGTATGTCTGGGGATGATACTTGCTCTTATTAATTTAGTTCCGAAAAAAATATAATGGAGAATTTATAATGGAATATTTAGTTCTTGCCGTCAATGCAATTCTTGTTAAAAACATACTCCTGGCACAATATCTCGGGAATTGCCCTTTCATGGGTGTTTCCAAAAAAACTGACACAGCTGCGGGTATGGGGATGGCTGTTATTTTTGTAATGACATTTGCAACATTTATAACTTGGTTCGTCCATTACTATTTTCTAGTAGCTTTCAATATTGAATATCTTCAAACTATCGTATTCATACTTGTTATTGCAGCCCTGGTTCAACTAATTGAGATGTTTCTCAAGAAAAGTGTTCCGGCACTATACAGATCACTGGGGATATTTCTTCCTCTTATTACAACTAATTGTGCAATTCTGGGAGTGGCAGTTCTGGTCATTACCAAGGACTTCTCATTTCTCCAGAGTATCTTGTATGCATTCTTTTCAGGCATCGGATTTGCACTTGCTCTTGTGATCTTTGCAGGAATACGGGAGAGGTTTGAAATATCTCATATACCTGCTGCTTTCAAAGAGATGTCAATTGCATTAATTACTGCAGGTATAATTGCAATGGCATTTTACGGATTTAAAGGATTAGATACTTCATTAAAATCGATTTTAATTAAATAGAGAGAGAGAATTAAATGTTAACAGCAACAATTTTTTTAATGGGACTAGGATTGGTGGCATCTATTATACTGGTGGTTGCATCTAAGGTATTTTATGTATGGGAGGATCCACGCATAGAAGAAGTATCGGATGTTCTGCTGGGTGCAAATTGCGGAGGATGTGGATATGCAGGTTGTGCCGCAGCGGCTGAGGCGGTAGTCCTGAAAAAAGCGACTCCGGATATTTGTGTAGCAGGCGGATTTGAGATTGCCAAAGCGGTAGCTGAAGTTATGGGGATGACCGTGGAGGAGAAGGAACCGGAATTTTCAAAATCCGGCTGCACATACGGGTTTCAGGATGCCGATCTCAAATATGAATATGATGGACTTTATGACTGCAGGGCGGCAGTGCTCCTTTACGATGGAAGCAAGGTATGTGAGATAGGATGCCTCGGATTAGGAACCTGTGTCAATGCCTGTCCTTTTGATGCCCTTACTATGGGGAAGAGTAATCTTCCTGTTGTGGATAATGACAAGTGTACCGGCTGCGGAATATGTGAAGAGATATGCCCTAAAGATATAATTACTCTCTCCTCGGCCACCATTCGTCTGATGTCAGATCAAAAATTGTCCGAATGTACTGCTCCCTGTCAGAGGCATTGTCCGGCAGAGATAGATATTCCCCGTTATATTTGTGAGATCAGAGCAGGTAATTATGAGGATGCATTGAAGACAATAAGGGAAAAGAACCCTTTTCCGTTGATATGCGGTTGGATCTGTCCGGCTCCATGTGAAGAAGAGTGTAGAAGAAACTTATTGGATGAACCGGTAGCGATAAACGGATTGAAAAAATATGTTGCAGATCTGGAAAGAGAAAAAGGTGAATATAAATTACCATATCTTCCTCCTGTTTCAGGAAAGAAGGTCTCGGTTATCGGTGGTGGAATAGAGGGGATTACTGCTTCATATTTTCTGAGGCGGCTGGGACATGATGTCACTATAATTGAATCGACCGAAAAGCTTGGAGGAATACTCAGATATGTTATCAGTGATGACAGATTGCCAAAGGAAGTACTTGACTGGGAGATAGAAGGTATCCTGAGCATGGGAATTAAGCACAGGACCGGTATTGCTGCAGGTAGGGATATATCATTCGATTCTATGATAGAAGATGGAGAAAATCTGGTGTTAGTTACAACCGGAGGATGGGATAGTAGTCAGATAATGAACAATTCCGGGAAATCCGGAAGTATAATTCCCGCATCTGATCTATTGCTTAGTTTTCTAATGAACAGTGAATCGGATCGTCCTTCATTAAAGAAAAAACGTGTAGTAATAGTTGGAGGTGGAAATTCAGCTTTGAAAGCAGCAAATATATGTCTTGAAGACGGGGCATCTAAAGTATGCCTGATTTTCCCCTTTTCAAGAGAAGAAGCGATCGAGAGGAATATGGATATTTCATTAAAGTCTGATCTTGAAATAGTCTTCTCGTCAGAGATCTCAGAGTTGAATGGGATCGGAAATGATCTGAAACAGATCACCATAAGGAATGAAGATGGTGAAATGATCGAGCTAGAGATCGATCATTTATTAATCGATTCAGGGAGAATACCTGAAATGTTATTTGATCTGGATAAAGATTCAGGCCGTTGGAGATCTGTCGAGGTATTGAAAGTTTTTGGTCAGGAAAATACGGGCGGAATATTTGCAGTTAAAAATATAGGAAGACCAACCGACCTTGAGAGGGTTGTTGTTGCTGTTGGTATAGGCAGGAAACTCGCGAGAGGACTCCATCTCCATTCAAAAGGGGAAGAAATATCACCGGAAGAGAAGGTAATTACAGACGAAAGCCAGGTTGCAAATCTTTTCCGAATCCCTAACAGGCAAGCTCTTATCAATTATAGAGATAAATATGATCCATCAGAAATATTCACTGAGGAGATGTCAAAGGAACAGGCTGAAAGATGCTTAAGTTGTGGTTTGATATGCTACAAGAAAGATCATCAGGTCTGTAAATTAATGTAAGGCGCAAAAATGGGAAATACAATAAAAATTAATAATGAAGAATATGATTTTGAGATCGGTGAAACAATTCTGGAAGTTGCGAGGAGAAATGGAATATATATTCCCACTCTTTGTAATCTTGAAGGGACAAAACCAACAGGTGCCTGCAGGATATGTATTGTTGAACCTGGAAAGATGAGTGCTCCGGTTGCATCGTGCTCTACTCCGGCTGCACCGGGTATGGATATTCAGACTGAGTCCCCAAGAATCCGAAAGGCCAGGAAGGCAATTATTGAATTGTTGATGATATCAGGAAATCATAATTGTTCGGCAATTGGAAACGCAAAGACAGATCTGACAGATTTTATGCAGGAGGTCAATGAATATGACGGGTCAGGAAGTATCTGTACTGCTTATGGTGAATGTGAACTCCAATCTCTTGCATATAAATATATGGTGAACGATAGAACATTGGAAAGGATCCCCACAAATTACCCTCTTGAGAATGATGATCCCCTGATCGGAAGGGACTTTTCAAGATGTATCCTTTGTGGAAGATGTGTTCAGGCATGTACTGAAGTTTCCGTTAATAATGCAATCTCTCATGGCTATCGGGGAAATGTAGCAAAGATAGTTGCAAGGGGTGATAAACCTCTGCCTGATTCGGAGTGTGTCTATTGTGGTGAATGTTTACAGGTTTGCCCGGTAGGAGCTCTTTATGAAAAAAGGAGTAAATATGATCAAAGAGTCTGGGAAATCACGAAGGAAAAATCGACCTGTTATTATTGCGGGATCGGATGCAGAATAGATGTCAATCTTAAGAACGGTAAGGTTGTAAAGGTAGACGGCTCTGATGAAGGAGAACCGAATAGAGGCCAGCTCTGCTTTAAGGGTAGATTCGGATATGATTTTTTATACAATAAAGAGAGACTGTTGAAGCCTCTTGTCCGCATAAATGGTAAATTAGAGGAGTCAACCTGGGAAGAAGCTTATAGCAGGATCATAGATTTGGTCAGAGATATTTCAGGAAAGTACGGAAATGACTCGATTGGGTGTGTTGTTTCTCCGAAATACTCAAATGAGGGCCTTTTTATGCTCAAAAAATTTATTGAAAAAATATCGGGAAGCACTAATATTGCTCATCCCGAATCTTTCTCTAAGTTCGGTATAGATTATTCGCAAATAGAAGAATATGAAAAGATAGTCCTGATAGGTATAGATATATCGCGGGAGAACCCTGTTGCTGCAAATTATATAAAACAGGCAAATCTGAAGGGTTCAGAGATAATAGAAATTAACAAAAAAAGTACCGATCTGTCAAAGTATGCAGGAATAAAACTAAAAGATATTTCCGGATTCAAACCGGATAATAAGGTTAAATATCTGGTGATCTATTCTCCTGAGTATGACGTTTCGTCACTTGAAGGGAAAAACAACATATCTTTGAATTCAATTACATGTGAAAACAATACAACCGGAGCTTATATGGTTGGTATCAGTAATGAGAATTATAAAGAAATGAAGAAGAAAAAGATGATATTCTCTGTGGCATCTGTTCCGGCTGGCAAGTTTAAGGCAGAATTTCTTGTACTTATAGATCCATTCCCTGATGCAAATCTGAAAAAAGCTGATGTAGTACTTCCTCCGGCAGTATGGATTGAAACTGATGGGACATATGTGAATTCACAGCATCAGATATACAGAATGAAGAAGATCGTTGAGGCTCCAGGAAAGACAAAGTGTTTGAGGGAGATCTTTGGAGAATTACTGGTTCTGTCAGGAGTTGAAAATAAAAAATTGACATCAGGATATATATGGGATGAAATGATCAGAAAGGAGTTGAAATTTTCTGATGAAATTGCGTTCAGAAGGTTATTAAAAGGGCCAATAGAGATAAAGGATAATTTTTTTAAAAAAATAATTTCCAATGGATCCGGGATAAAAAATGAATCATTCCGGACACACAAAATACTTTGCAATCATTGTGAAGGGTTAAATGATATTGCAGAGAAAAGGTTAACATCCGGAGAATGACAATGGAAGAAAAACTGAATGAAACAGCAACACAAGAGGATCTTCAGTTATTGGACTCTATCTATAAAGAGAATAAAGATAAAGATTCAGTAATGATATATCTTCAGAAAATACAATCTGAAATGGGGTATGTTCCTCAATATGCCATCAAATATCTGGCAGGAAAAACGAAAGCTTCAGAAAGCCATATGTTCGGGGTTATAACATTTTATTCTCAATTCAGCACAAAGCCTGTAGGTAAGAATATAATTAAGATATGTAGTGGAACAGCTTGTCATGTAGGTGGATCGAAACAATTGGTAAAGAAATTAAAATCAATGCTGAAAGTAGATGATGAGAATCCTACAACAGAAGATCGATTTTTTACAGTTCAAAATGTTGCCTGTCTGGGGTGCTGTGCATTGGCTCCGGCAATGATGGTCAATGATAAGGTATATGGATCATTAACTCTTGAAAAGATGAAAGATATCATTGATACCTATATAAAAGATGCCGAAAACGAGGATATGTAAATGAAAGGTAAAACATCACAGATAATTGTGGGAATGGCTACTTGTGGACGAGCTGCAGGTGCAGTAGAAGTATTTAATACTCTGGAAAAAGAGATTGGTGGTAATGGCAGTGGTATTGATCTTAAGGCTACGGGATGTATAGGTCTCTGCTCCCAGGAAGTTAATGTGGAAGTTAATATGGAAGGGCGTACACGATTGATCTATGGAATGATAACTCCGGAATTAGCCCTCCATATCTTATCAAAGACAATAAAGAATGGAGTAGTTCTTCATGAGAATTCTCTATTTCAATATCGCCCTGAGAACAATCTTGAGACAGCATATGAAGGTGTCCCGTTCGTGGATGAATATTCTCTTACAAAAGACCAGATAAAAATCGCATTAAAAAACTGTGGGAATATTGATCCGTTCTCAATAGAAGATTACATCGGGTTTGATGGATATAAAGCATTAAGTAAGATCCTGAAACAGAAGCCGGAAGATGTGATAAAAAAAGTTGATAAATCCGGAATTAAAGGCAGGGGTGGAGCCGGATTCCCTACTGGTAAAAAATGGTCATTCTGCCGTAACACACCTGCAGACAAAAAATTTGTTATTTGTAACGCAGATGAAGGAGATCCCGGTGCATTTATGGACAGGTCGCTTCTTGAAGGGGACCCACACTCCGTGATCGAGGGGATGATTATTGCAGGATATGCAATAGGAGCGACAGAAGGATACATATATTGCAGAGCTGAATATCCTCTTGCGCTGAAGACTCTGGATAAAGCATTGATCGATGCAAGAAAAAAGAAGTTTCTCGGCAATAATATTCTCAATAGTGGATTTTCATATGATATCTCTGTTAGAGAAGGAGCCGGTGCTTTCGTTTGTGGAGAGGAGACTGCATTAATAGCTTCGATAGAGGACCAGAGGGGGATGCCGAGACCGAAACCACCATTCCCTCCAATTAAGGGGTTGTATCAGAAACCGACAGTGGTTAACAATGTGGAAACTCTAGCAAATCTTCCAAGAATTATACTTGACTCTCCGGTTGAGTATGGATCGATCGGGACAGAGAAGAGTAAAGGGACAAAAGTTTTTGCGTTAGCCGGGAAGGTAAAGTATACGGGGCTGATAGAAGTACCTATGGGAATGTCACTTAAAAAAGCAATATTTGATATTGGAGGAGGACCTTTACCCGGGCATGAGATCAAAGCTGCACAACTTGGTGGACCTTCCGGTGGTTGTATCCCTGTAAATATGATGGATATTCCGATCGATTACGAATCCATAAACAGCACAGGTGCAATTATGGGTTCAGGTGGCATGGTCATAATGGATGAAACAAGCTGTATGGTTGATATTGCAAGATTTTTCCTTGAATTTTCTACAGAGGAAAGCTGCGGTAAATGTACACCCTGCAGAGTTGGTACTAAAGCTATGTTGCGGATACTGGAAAGGATTTGTGACGGTATGGGTAAGCCTGAGGACCTTGATAAACTGGAAGAACTTTCTCACTCAATTATCGATGGAGCTTTATGCGGACTTGGAAAGACGGCACCAAATCCTGTCCTGACAACATTAAAATATTTCAGAAGTGAATATGAAGCACATATATATGACAAAAAATGTCCGGCCGGAGTCTGCAAAAGACTGACACCGAGTCCATGTCAGAGTGCATGTCCTGCTGGAATAGACATTCCCAGCTATGTTGCACTTATAGCTCATGGGAGATTTGATGAGGCCCTGGATCTGATCCTGGAAGATAATCCTTTTCCTTCGATCTGTGGAAGAGCATGTACACATGCCTGCGAATCAGAATGTAAAAGAAGTGATGTGGATACACCGATATCAATTATGCATTTAAAGCGATTTGTTGCTGACAGAGGAATTGCAAGAGCAAAGCATATAAAGCCCGTGAAAATAACAAGGAAAGAAAAAGTAGCGGTAATAGGCGGAGGACCTGCAGGACTGACTGCCGCATATTATCTTATTCAACAGGGATATAAAGTGACAGTATTTGAATCTCTCCCGAAAGCCGGAGGGATGATGGTTGCAGGAATCCCTGAGTATCGATTACCCAGGGATATTGTTCAGAGTGAAATAGATGCAATTGCAGCGCTCGGCGTTGAGATAAAAACAAATATCAAAGTGGGTAAGGATGTGACTATAAAGTCTTTGAAAGAAGAAGGTTATGATGCAATATTATTTACGATAGGTGCTTTCAAGGGGCGCAAATTGATGATCTCAGGTGAAGATCAATTTGAGGATTGTTGTGACAGTATCAAATTCCTTACTAAAGTAAATTATGGAGATAGAACAAAACCAGGGAATAAAATTGTTGTGATCGGAGGAGGTAACTCTGCCATAGATGCAGCAAGAGTTGCAGTAAGGCTCGGAGCCGATAATGTAACCATTGCATATCGAAGGACCAGAAAAGAGATGCCGGCATTCGAAGAAGAGATAGAAGCAGCAGAAGAGGAAGGCGTTATAATTGAATATCTTGTTGCTCCAACAAGGATTATTGGAGAAAAAGGGAAACTATCCGGACTTGAATGTGTCAGAAATAAAATGGGTGAGCCTGACTCGAGCGGACGTCGCAGACCTGTTCCTGTTGAAGGATCGGATTTTATTCTTGATTGCGATGTAGTGATTCCGGCAATCAGTCAGGAACCTGACATTGAAGAGATAAGTAATGCGAATGATTTCGAAATAACAAAATGGAATACTTTCCAGGTAGATCCGAATAACCTTGAAACAAATATAAATGGGGTCTTTGCCGCCGGGGATGCAGTAACGGGCCCTTCAACAATAATTGAAGCGATAGCAGCCGGACAGAGAGTTGCAGCAGCAATAGTGAAACACTTTAAAGGTGAGAGGTTGGCGTGGGAATACAGATCGGTCAGACCCAAAAGACAGATTGCAGAATTAGATGTTCCGGATGAAGAAATAGAGAAGTTGAAAAGGCCTAAAATGCCATGTCAGAAAGCTTCTATCAGGAAAAAGGAATTTACTGAAGTAGAAACGGGTTATACAGAAAAGATGGCTGTGGATGATGCGAAAAGATGTCTGAGATGCGATCTTTAAAAGAGGAATTATTATTTTTTTTCTTATATAATTAATTTGGAGGGGAATTAATGAAAACAAAGATAAAGGATGTTTTTTCAAAAGATCATGGCCTGAAAGTGATATCGTTATCACCAAAAGATACAGTTCATAAAGCGATCCATAAGATGGCTAAAAATGAGGTAGGTTGTGTAATTGTTCTTGTTGACGAAAAACCTGTGGGGATCTTTACTGAGCGTGATTATATGAATAATATTATTTTGAGAGGACTCTCCCCAAAAAGGACAAAGTTAGAAAAAGTAATGACAAAAAAACTTGCTTTTATCAGGACAGGTGATACGGTTGAAAAAGGGTTGGCAATCATGAATAGTAAAAATTGCCGTCACCTTCCGGTATGTGAGGAAGGTGAATTGTTTGGAATTGTCTCCATAGGGGAACTGGTAAGAGTTATAATCAAAGACCAGAAAGCTACTATTGAATACCTTAATGAATATATCTCCATGAACTAGTGATAGGGAACTTAGAAGTGACTAAGTCAGGGCATTAATTCTCTGGAAATTTTTAATGTTAAAATCACTTAACGCTAAAATATATTTATCGATCAGTTTAACAATAATAATCTTATTTGGCTTCTTCCTTTATATTTTTCTTGATCATCAAAAAAGGATCCAAATAGAAGATTCATTTAAGGAAGCATCTCTGATATCAGAAATAATTACAAAAGCAACCAAGTTTAATATGCCACTGGGAAACAGAAATTGTGCTTTACGGATAATGAAAATCATAGGTGATCAGAGTGCCATTAGCTATGTACGATTGGTAAATGATAAAGGAATTGTAACCTTCTCAAGTAACGAAGATGATCTGGGGGAGAATGTTTCAAAAAAGAGTGAGTCATGTGTCATGTGTCATATTGATGGTAAAGATGAGATCGATATGAAACATTCATCATCATTCAGGATTTATCAGAGTGGTGAGGAAGAAGTTCTGGGAATGATGACCCCGATCTATAACAGCCCTAATTGTTACAATAACTCTAATTGTCATGTTCACTCTTCAAAAATAAACAAGCTTGGCATTCTTGATGTAAGGATGTCCCTGTCAAAGATAAAAAGGGAAATGAAGAGCAGTTTTTTTATATTTAGTATTTTCCTAATCGCTATTCTCCTCTTTTTCATATTAATAACGGCAATTATAATCAGCAAATTTGTCACATCTCCTGTTAAGCAACTGGTTGCCGGGACGAAGAAAGTTGCAGATGGAGATCTTGATGTCGATATCAGAGTAAGTTCCAGAGATGAGATAGGGCAATTGGCAGAATCATTCAATCAGATGATCATAGATCTGAAAATTGCCAATGCTGAGATACAATCATGGAGTATCAGACTTGAGAGGAAAATCGAGGAGAGGACAAAAAAATTATATCTTGCAAGAGCTAAACTTATTCAATCTGAAAAAATGTCTTCAATGGGGGTTCTGGCTTCATCAGTAGCGCACGAAATCAATAATCCGTTACAGGGAATTCTTACTTATATCAAATTAATGCTGAAGATACTGAATGCTGATAATATTTCGGAAAAAAACTTGAAAAATTTTGAAGACTATCTGATCCTGATGGGGAGTGAAATAGAAAGATGTGGTGATATGGTTAAAAATCTTCTTGTCTTTTCAAAACAGTCTAAACTGGAAATAAGAGAAGAAGACCTTAATATTATTATAAAAAATGCACTTATGCTGATAGAGAATAAAACGAAACTTCAGAATATTAAAATAAATTGTGAGTATACTCCGGATCTTCCTAAACTGAGTTGTGATAAACTTCAGATCCAACAATCATTGATAGCTTTATTAATCAATTCCTGTGAGGCGATGGATGAAAAGGGTGAGATAACTATCAAAACCGCTCAATTTGATAATGAGTATATCATTATCTCAATTTCTGATTCAGGGAACGGTATAGAAGAGGAAAATATTCATAATATTTTTGACCCATTTTATACCACAAAAGAGGCATCAAAGAACACCGGCCTCGGGTTATTTGTTGTTTACGGAATAATAAAGGATCATAAAGGTACAATTGAGGTGAAAAGTAAACTTGGGGAAGGGACAAAGTTTTTAATAAAATTACCCATTTCTCGTAAAATAGATGGGAGTAATTAAAAATGAGTACTGAAAATAATTCCGGAATTTTCATTCTGGTTGTTGATGATGAGATGATCGTAAGGCAGTCATTAAGCAACTGGCTGATGGAAGAAGGGTATTCAGTTGAAACCGCTGAAAATGGAAAGGATGCGTTTATAAAGATAAAGAAAAAAAAATATGATCTTGTGGTCGCTGATATTAAAATGCCTGAAATGGATGGGATTGAACTTCTTGAACAAGGGAAAAAATTTGATCCTGAATTACAATTTATTGTTATGACAGCTTATGCCTCTGTTGATACAGCCATAAAAGCAATAAAGGAAGGAGCTTTTGATTATATTGTTAAGCCCGTTGATCCTGAGAATGTGAGTCAGGTTATCAGAAGATCTCTAAAATTTAAAATACTTGAGAAGGAAAATCAGATTCTCAAGATGGCACTTGAAAAAAAGCATGGCATCGATGAGATCATCGGAAAGAGTAAGAAGATGGAGGAGATATTTGAACTTATTCGCACTGTTGCAGATTCGGAATCAATTGTGATGGTTCGTGGCGAAAGCGGAACCGGTAAAGAGTTGATAGCGAAAGCTTTACATGCACATAGCAAAAGAAAATACGGCCCCTTTATTGCTTTAAATTGTGGTTCACTTCCAGATACTCTTCTTGAAAGTGAATTGTTCGGGTACGAGAAGGGAGCTTTCACGGGAGCCCAG
>DBOL01000049.1:0-56136 GCA_002299555.1 Candidatus Aminicenantes bacterium UBA647 | reverse complement strand
CAGGTTGACCTGCTTAGAGTTATTCAGGAGAGATTAATATATAGACTGGGAAGTAATGAACCTGTTGAAATTGATGTAAGGATCATCTCAGCTACAAATCGTGACCTGGAAGCTGCAATAAAAAGTGGGGGATTCAGAGAGGATCTGTATTATCGGTTAAATGTGATCACAATCGATGTCCCTCCCTTGAGAGAGAGAAGAGATGATATTCCATTATTGGTAAAATATTATCTTGATAAAAATCTTACAGGTAATAAGAAGCAGATAAACAATGTTTCTCCAAAAGCAATGGAAAAACTTGTTAGTTATTCATGGCCTGGCAATGTAAGAGAACTGGAAAATGTAATAGAGAGAGCTGTTGTTATCTCTAAGACCCCTGAGCTTAGTTGTGATGACCTGCCCGAATCATTAAAAAATTCTTCAGTCATAATTGAACATGAAGATAAGGAGATACTCTCTCTTAGGGATAAAGAGAAATTGCATATATTGGAAATTCTTGAATCCAATGATTGGAATATTGCAAGAACTTCACGGGATCTGAAGATAGACAGGACAACACTCTATAATAAGATGAAAAAGTATCAGATAAAAAACAGAAATGAATGAATTTGGAAAAGTTGTCAATTATTCCATTAGAAATTATAAACGATGAGTTAATAAAGCAGCTCCTTTTGAAGCTTGAGGAGATTTTTGAACTTACTACCGAACAGATAACATGGGATTCTGTTACTCAGATAGAGAAATTTGACTTTAAAACAGGGCAGAGGTACAGGTCTACTGAATTAATAAATTATTTTTCAACAAATATTCCCGAGAAAACAAACAGGATATTGTTCATAACAACCTCTGATCTTTATTCTCCCGTATTTGCCAGATATTATGGTGAAGCTCAATTAAATGGAAATGTAGGAATTGTCTCAACATTTCACTTGAAGGAAAATATACGTGAGGAATCTCATAACTCGGTAATTTTGTTGTCCCGATTAAAAAAGGAAGTGGTTCATGAGGTTGGGCATCTTTTCGGATTAACTCATTGTCCGGATCCAAATTGTGTTATGAATCTATCAGGTAAAGCATGTGACATTGATATAAAGTCTTCATCATTCTGCCTGAACTGTTCAGAATTGTTGAAAAATACAACACCGACTGTCCAGTAATTCTACATATTTGAGAACGCAGAATCCTGAAAATGATCCCCTCAACAAGTTGACTGCTG
Source organism: Candidatus Aminicenantes bacterium UBA647 (assembly GCA_002299555.1). Taxonomy (GTDB): domain Bacteria; phylum Acidobacteriota; class Aminicenantia; order UBA2199; family UBA2199; genus UBA647. The sequence continues at coordinate 54,920 of DBOL01000049.1, read as the reverse complement.
AAGACAGCCTATATACGATCTGAAAATAAATAAAATATTTTTTTCCTGATTATTTAATATTGGCATCTATTATGCAAAAGAATATTAGAAGAAAATAACTTGGAGGTTATTATGGATAATAATTCAAGGCAGGGATTAAAAGTGATCCCGGCAAATGAAAAAAAATGTATATGGATGGAATCGGGTGCTGTTAATTTTAAACTTTGTAACAATAATTATCAGTGTAATACATGTCAATTTGATATGGCTATGGCAAACAGAGTTCAGAATCAAAAAGATCTGAAAATAGATATAAACACTCCAGCAAAACCTGTAAGGGAGGTATCGTTATGGACGGAAGAGTTCAGGAATCTTCCGGCAGGTGAAAGAAAATGCAGATATATGTTAATGGGGGAAATTTCATATAAGATCTGTCCAAATAGTTTCAGGTGTGGAGAATGCTCCTTTGATCAGATGATGCAGGAAAACATGTCTTCAGACCATACAGTTTCTGAAAAGGATCTTGTTCTCGAAAGTGGTTTCTTTCTTGATGAAAGGATCTCTTATTACAGAAATCATATGTGGCTTAAACTAGAGAGGAGTGGAAAGTACAGGATAGGTATTGATGATTTTGCAGGGCGTCTTTTAGGCAATTTAGATAATGTCTCTCTTCCCGGTCTTGGGAAAAAAGTGGATATTGGTGAATTTTTCTGGTCTGCAAAACATAAATTCGGAGACCTGGAATTCGCGTCCCCACTTGAGGGAATTATCGATGGATTAAATTATGATGTTATTAATGATCCATCACTTGTAACTTCTGATCCATACGGTTCAGGATGGCTGATGACGATAGAGCCGAATAATATCAGTAAAACAAATGGGAATATTTTCCATGGTTCTGAGTCCCGGGTATGGATGACAGAGGAATCAAAAGCCCTGAACAATTCGATCCATAGTTCTGCAACAAGTACCATGCATGATGGTGCGATAGCATCCAGAGATATCAGTGCTAATCTTGAGAAAGATGAATGGGTGATCCTGGCAACGAATCATCTTCATATTAGATAAAAGTAAAAATTTATTCAGGTTCTGAACTGACCAATGACAATCATAATTCAGGACCTGAGTATTCTTATTATTTCCGGAGTAAATTTCCTGTGTCCCGCCATTCTTTCTGAGATAAATCTGATTATCAGGTAAGAGAAAAAAAACCCGGATAATCCCAGTATTAATGCATAAAACTCTGGAGGTTTAAAAAACATATATCCTGATATTGACCCCGCCATAAGAAAAATTAATGGGAATATATATAAGAGGCTTGTAATTGTCAAAAGTGAGGAAGTGGATATCATAAATTCTACCCGATCTCCTTCTTTCCCATTAACAGGATTATAGACCTGTGCCTCCATAGAATTACTCTCATTCAGAGTGTTGCAGACGCTCTTGCTGTTACAAACTTCACACATTGAAGTTCTTCTAACTTTTACCCAGGCGATATTCCCTTCAACTTTGGTGATGATTCCTTCTTCTTTATTCATGTTATTCACTCTTTACAGCATCAATGATCTTAACTGATGATGCTTTTTTAGATGGTATAAGGGTGGCAGTAAAGCTTATGATAAGCGATATTGCTATCACAGCCATAAGATCAGTAAATCGTATATTAAAAGAGACATGGCTCATCTGGTATATTTCCTGAGGAATTTTTATTAATTCAAATTTATTTGCAAAGAAAGAGAACCCGAGCCCGATCAATACACCGAGAGAGGTACCTGTTATGCCAATTATTGCTCCCTGAATAAAGAATATTTTCCTGATCATTCCGGCTGAAGCTCCATAAGAAAGTAGTATTCCGATATCTTTTATCTTCTGGATCACGAGAAGAATAAGACCTGCAATTATATTTAATGAAGCAACAACAATTATTAGTGAGAGGGTAAAGAAAAGGACTGTTTTTTCTAGATCAAGTGCAGTATAAAGTGCAGCATTATGCTCTTTCCAGGAGATTATAGAAAATCTGGGCGGAAGGATTTCCGAAAGCTCAGTTTGGACTCTGTCTACTTCGAACATATCATCGATGAAGATCTTGATATAGTTTACTCTATTATTCAGTTTAAATAATTTTTGAGCTGTTTTAAGATCTGTTACAATTGTACCGTTGTCAATATCATAGAGGCCTGATCTAAAGACACCGGAGATCATGAATTTTTTCATCTTCGGGATAATTCCTGTTGGAGAAAGGACTGTTTGCGGAGAGACGATTATACATGTATCTCCTTTCCCCAGGCCATTCCTTGCCGCAATTTCTGACCCGATCATCAATTGATTTCTGCCTCTCGGAAGGTCTTTCTCAGGGATAGACCTGAGCCAGTTCTCTTTTGGTGTTCCTGAAAGATCAATGCCTCTCAGGATAGCACCGGAACCATTGTTATAATTTCCCTTTAATAATACTGTCCCAAAAACAACGGGAGCAATATATGTGACATCTTTAACTTTCTCTTTAACAAGTGAGATAGTTTCTTCGAAATTATCCAGACCTTCTCCGGTTATATCATTCAGCATAATATGAGCTGTAGAGTCAAGGATCTTATCCCTTATATCACTCTGAAACCCATTTAGAAGGGCAAGAGCAATTATGAGAGCAGCAACACCGATAGCTATGCCAATTGTTGAAACAATTGATATAGTGGAAATAAATGAGTTCTTTTTTCCCTTCGTCAGATATCTTTTTGCAATAAAAAATTCAAATTTCATTCTTTAGAACGCAATGTTGGAAATAATATAACTTCCTTGATATTCTCAGCTCCGGTATAAAGCATAACAAGCCTGTCAATTCCAATCCCCTCTCCTGCTGCAGGTGCCATTCCATGTTCAAGTGCCCTGAGAAAGTCGTTATCTACTGCCTGTGCTTCATCATCTCCCTTCTCTCTGTCTTTCACCTGAGATTCGAATCTTTTCCTTTGCTCTACCGGATCATTCAGCTCGGAAAATCCATTTGCGATCTCCATTCCGGCAATAAATAATTCAAATCTCTCAGTTTCACGTTTGTCGAGTCTTGACTCTTTTGACAGGGGAGAGATTGCTTTCGGATAATATGTTACAAACGTAGGTTCAATAAGGTGTTTTTCAACATAGTGATCAAACATCAGATCCAGCATTTTCCCGAATGTAGGAGGTATATCCTCCTTATTGAAATTTCCTTTAATAAAAGTCAGCAATTTTTTTTCATTCCATAGATCTTCGATTGGGACTCCCGACTTATCAGAGATCAGCTCCATATATTTCGCTTTTCTGAAAGGTGCTTTCATCGAGATCTTTTTATCCTGAAATTCGATCTCATTACTTTCGAGGATCTTCTCATTTAGTACAGTGATCAGATCTTCTGTCAAGTTCATATAATAGTTAAAATCCTTATACAATTCGTAAAATTCAAGCATAGTAAATTCCGGATTGTGCATCATCGAAATGCCCTCATTTCTGAAATTCCTGTTAATTTCAAAAACCTTCGACATTCCTCCAACGAGTAGTCTTTTCAGATAAAGTTCTGGGGCTATTCTGAGAAACAAATCCCTGCTGAGTGAATTGTGATGAGTAATAAAAGGTTTTGCCGTGGCACCTCCTGCAATAGGATGCATCATCGGGGTTTCAACTTCCACATAACTTTTTTCATAGAAGAACATTCTGATATTCTGAATGATTTCAGATCTGGTCTTAACAATCTTTCTACTGCTCTCGTTTACTATAAGATCAAGATATCTCTGCCGGAATCTCAACTCCTTGTCCTGTAAACCGTGCCATTTTTCAGGAAGTGGATGAAGAGATTTTGCAAGGAATGTAAGATCTGATACCACGATAGTAAGTTCTGCACTTTGTGTTTTGAACAAGGTCCCTGATATACCAATGATATCTGCAATGTCGAGAAGTTTAAAAAGAGCGAAAACCTTCTCATCAACTTTATCTTTCCTTATATATATCTGCAGTTTTTCTTCACCGTCAAAAATGTGGATAAATGCACTTTTCCCCATTTTCCTTATTGAAATTATTCTTCCTGCAGTTTTTACTCCAATGTTTTTATCTTCCAGATCTTCTCTGGTAAGTTCGGAATAATTTTCTTTGATCTCAAACAGATTATCTTTGACATCAAATTCGTAAGGATAACACTCTATTCCCAGTTCACTGATCTTCTCAATTTTTTCAAGCCTTATTTTTGTATGCTCTTCCATTTTATATCCTCTTAATTTAACAGCTTTTTCCCACTTCTAAGGAAAGTTATTTTAAATTTTTCAATTGTCCGGAAATTATTTCCTGATTTTACTACTATGTAATTTGCTTTAAATCCCTGGTATTGAGGATCATAAAAAAAAGAAATGGAATCAGGCAGTAATAATTCAAGCCATCTATGTGGAACAGGATCATATTTGTTTTTCCTTCCCTGTTTAAGATAGAATCCGCTTATGAATCGGCTTTTGATATTCGCAAGTTCAAGAAGCTTTTTTACCAGTGCTGAATATCCTACACAATTAGTTTTCTTGTAAATCACAACATCTTCGGGGCTTTTAAAAGGGCTGTCACCCCAATATTTTATGTTATCTTTCAAATAGAATGAAATATTTAACATGAAGGTTCGAAGATCCATGTTCTCATTAAAAAGGTCGTTGAACGTTCTCCTTATGTCTTTGCCGGAGGAATCGAGTTTAGCTTTATTCACAAATATTCTATGATTGAGGTTAATATCCAGATAATTTGAGTTTTCGATAAGAATATTAACGATCTTCCCATTAACTTTAACATTCTGAATGAAATTATCATTTTCAAATTCCGGAAAAATTGAATTTTGCTCAGTTATCAGGTTTACATCAATATGTTCAACATGTCTTGACGGGAAGAGGAGTAGTAAAAATATCAGAATGAGCTTCATTCGATCACCTTATCCAGAACAGCATTTATTATTTTATATGATTCATCTCCACCATATTTTTTTGCTATTCTCACTATATCGTCTATAACAATGATCTTATTTCCTGTTTTTTTTGATTCTGCAATTCCCATTCTGAGCAGGTTTCTGTCTATCGGAGTCAGTCTTTCAATTCTCCAACCTATCAGATCTTTTGAGATTTTATTGTCGATAGTTTCTTTTTCGTTTAAGATCCTTGTAATAATATCTGTTATGAATTCGGTTTCAACATCATTGATATCTCTAAAAAAAATACCATTATTCTTTATGAGTTCATCTACCGAGATATCGAATTGACCTGCTAAATCGATCTGGTAGAGCAATTTCAGGATAATTTCTCGGCTATACTTTACCCGGAACATTACAAAGCTTAGATTTCCGCATCTTTAAAAAGATTAAGAAGTTCTATCGTAGCCTGAGCTGCTGAAAAGCCTTTATTACCCATCTTATTCCCTGCCCTTTCAATTGCCTGTTCCGTATTATCTGCAGTGATAATTCCGTATGCAATTGGTTTTGAATATTCGAGATTCAGTAATGCAATTCCTTTTGTTACTTCATTTGCAACAAAATCAAAATGCGGTGTTTCTCCTCTTATCACAGCGGCGAGGCAAATGATTGCATCATATTTTCCGGAAGAAACACACCGTTTTGCTGTCAGAGGTATTTCAAATGCGCCCGGTACTTTTATGATATCTATCTCATCTTCTTTTGTACCACTTCTTAAAAGTGCATCAATAGCACCTTCTTGAAGTTTTTCTGTTATAAAGTTATTAAATCTTGATACAACAAGAGCATATTTATACCCCTTTGAAATCAATTCACCTTTATACTCTTTCATAGAACTCTCCTGAACTAGAAAAATACCCTATAGAAGCGAATATGTCAAGTGATACAGCCCGTTTTGGCCTTATTTGCCGCTAAAATGTATATCTGAGAAATGAACAGAAGGGGTTCTCCAGGAGGAGTAAGGGTAGGGGTCGTTTCCTACTTCTACAAGTTTTCCCCATAATTTTGAAATATTTCCCGTTATATTCATCTCATTTACAGGTTTAATGATTTTTCCTTTTTCGATCAAAAGTCCCATCACGCCATATGAAAAATCACCTGTTGTCGGGTTCGAATTTCCTCCAATAAAACTGGTAACCAGTATCCCTTTGTTAATATTCTTTACAATATCTTTGATTGGCCTCTTTCCATATTCAAAGACCAGATTTGAAGAGGAGCCTGAATTAGGAGTCATTCCGAGTTTTTTCCCGTAATAACTATCAATGTAATAATCTTTAAGTATTCCGTTTTCTATGATGGTTCTCTTTCGTGAAGTGATACCTTCGCTATCGAATGACCTTGATCCCAATCCTTTAGGAATAAGTGGATCATCTATGATCGTAAGTTTTTCCGAAGTGATCTGTTTTCCGATCTTTCCGTCAAGGAATGATCTCTTCTGTTGGATTGAACTTGCACTCATGGGTCCATAGAGGGCATGAAGAATTCTTCCAACTGATCTGTTTTCAATTATCATATCAAAGATCCCCGAGTTGATCTTTTCCTGGCCGATCTTTCTTACGGCATAGTCTACAGCTTTTTCCCCGAGAAATTGAGGAGATGGTAATTCCTTGAAAAATCTTGATCTTGAATAATAGTAATCCTCCGGCCTCCCTTTGTCGCCGTCTTTTACAGTTGCTTCTGCACCACAGGAATAACTTGTAGATACTTTTTCTCCGATAAATCCATTCGAATTGACCATAACTGATTCCGAAAAAATATCAGAATAACCTGCTGTAGCACTTATAAGTTTGTCTGATCTTTTTTTTGCTGCTGACTCTACCTCTCTGACCAGTTCTACTCGCTGCCTGGTCTCAAGTTTGCTGTAATCCGGATCATTTAATTTCAGGTCAAGATCAGTTTCCCCTTCATAAAGCTTTTTGTCAGGGAGTGATCTGAATTTATCCTTGCTAAGATATTTTGTCATTGATACAGTTTCTTCGATAAACTTTTCAAGGTCTTTCCGATCCAGGTTGTTTGTACTGTGGCTTGAGTATTTGCTGTCGACATAAAGGTCCAGACTTAGTGAATTCTGGGTTGACTCTTTGAGTTTTTCAATTTGTCCGTCTCTATACTCTATTTCAATTTTCCTACTGTTTGATATATATACTGATGATTCATCTGCTCCGGCTTTCCCAAGTTTAACCGAGATCCATTTTGCAAGTTCTTTTCTCTCTTTACTTTTCATTTTACCTCACACCTCCTACTGTAATAGATGATACTTTTATTGTTGGAAGACCCATTGAAACAGGAACGCCCTGGCCGCTCTTTCCGCAAGTCCATCCTCCTTCGGCCATTTTGAAATCATCAGCTACCATATTTATTTTTTTCAGGACTTCAGGTCCGTTACCAATAATATTGATATCCTTGACAGGTTTTGTAAGTTTGCCATTTTCTATCAGGTATCCGGATTTTACATAAAAAGTGAAATCACCGGCTCCAATATAAACTTCTCCGTTTGTGAATGTTTCTGCATAAAGCCCGTTTTTAACACTTTTAATTATCTCTTCTTTTTTATGAGGTCCCGGTAACATGAATGTGTTTCTCATTCTTGGAAGCGGAGCAAACCTGAATGATTGTCTTCTTCCATTTCCTGTAGGTTTAACATTATAATGATTTGCGCTTATTCTGTCGTGAAGGTAACTTTCAAGAATTCCATCCCTGACAAGAAAAGTTCTCTGCGATTCTATATTCTCATCATCAATGTTTATCGAGCCTCTTATACTTGGGTTTGTTCCATCATCAACGATCGAAACGATTTTTTCCGCAACCGGCTTATTTATTTTGTCAGAAAAAATTGAAACTTTCTTTCTGTTAAAATCCGCTTCCATTCCGTGCCCTATAGCTTCGTGAAGGAGTATCCCTGAACTTCCTGCAGCCAGGACCACTTCCATCTCTCCGCCCTTGGGTTTTACTGCATCAAATAGTGATACAGTCCTTTTTACAGTTTCCTCGGCCAGCTGGTCTAACCTTTTAGGAGTGAAAAATTCAATCCCATCCCTGATTGCCAGAGAAAAAGAGTTGTTCTCCTTTTTTCCATTCTCTTCAGCTGTGCAGGAAACATATGAGAGCGTCATCGGTTGATAATCGTATGAGATCAATCCATCAGATGATGCTTCCAGAATATAAGAGCTTTGATCAATGAACCAGATAGAGGACTTGATCACTCTCTTATCGAGTGAAAATATTTTATCATTTATTTTTTGGAGGTAAGGAATCTTCTGGTCTATCCTGACATCCTCCCATTTTGTTTTAACAGGGTAATAATTTTTTGGTTTAATTAATTTCAGGTCAATAGGATCCACTTTTCCTGAACCACTGGCAATATTAGCAGCAGTTTTTGCAGCAAGTTTCATTGCCTTCGGGGATATATCTTCAGTGAAAGAATATCCGGTTTGATCTCCTTTCAGTACTCTTATTCCAACACCGAAATCTATATTGGAAAAAGCTCTGTTAACCTGTTTATCTTCCAGGCCTATGTAGTTGCTTATAGTGTGCTGAAAAAATACATCACAATAATCTCCTCCATAAGATAATGCAGTTGAAAATATATCCTGGATCATTTTTTTGTCTATTCCGAAATGGGAATAGTATTCCCCGAGTTGAGAAGATCCTGACATATCATTTCCAAAAGCCATGTTTATATTATTACCAAAAAGCAGGGGTATAGATGCCGCAGCAGCCCCCTTTGCACTGATCGACATAAATTCTCTCCTTGTAAAATTTGATTTTCCCCTGACTTTATTACGGGAATTATAATTGCTCATATAACCTCATTTTTTATGAATATAAAACTAATTATACATATTTTGTTACTAAAAAGTTATAATCTTAATGAAAAAAGCAAAAAACAAATCTACATTTAGTTAAAATTTGATTGTCTGTTATAATTCATTATTAGGGAGCATCAAATGAAAAGATTAATATACATTCTGATAATTATACTTATGGCTCTTCCATTTTATGGACAGCCTGGGAAAGTACTCGAAGACCTGTTAAATCCACTATCAATGGAGATCGATGATTCCCGGATATATTTTACAGAAGGGGCAAAGATATATATATACAGTATTAAAGATCTTGAGCTTATAAAAGTCTTCGGGAAAGCAGGAGCAGGGCCTCGGGAATTTCTTGTACAACCTCAAATACCACTTCAGGTAGATGTCTCCACAGATAAGTTGTTGGTTAATAGCCAGGGAAAGGTCTCATTCTGGAATAAAGATGGTTCATACATAAATGAGAAGAAAGTTCTTATTGGTGTATTCTCCGGTTTTTTCAGACCACTTACTGATGGATATGTTGGACTCAGGATTATTGTTGAGGACAATATTATGTATTTCGGGGCTGACTACTACGACAAAGATTTTAACCGGAAAAAACTTCTACTTAAACAAAAACATTTCTTTCAGCAGGGTAAAAAAATGAACCCTATCGGAAGGATACCGGTCTTCTCGATCTGGAAAGGGAGGGCTTATGTTGAAGATAAGGATGGGATCATTCACATTTATGATAAGACAGGGAAAGAATTTCCTCCTATTGCTCATAAATTCAAGCCATTTAAGATCAATAAGGATCACAAGGACAGGATCCTGAATTTCTATAAGAATGATCCCGGGATAAAACAATTCTGGAGTTTTTTTAAAGATAACATGGAATTCCCGGCACATTTCTCCAACATTCAGACGTCAATTGTGTCAGATAGTAAAGTGTACATTCAGACATATAGAAGGGATGGGGACCGGGCTGAATTTATAATTTATGGGACCGATGGGAAGTATTTCGGGACAAGAATGATCCAATTCAAAGACCAGAATATTATAAGGCCATATCCATATTCTATAAAAAGAGATAAACTTTATCAGGTAGTTGAAAATGAGGATGAAGATTGGGAAATGGTCATAACAGATATAAAATAACCTGAAATTATTGATTATTAATGAAAAACTGGATAGAACTTAATTCTGAGAATCTCAAGCACAACCTCTCTGTTTTCAAAAGTCTGGCAAACGGGAAGAAAATTCTTTTCACGGTTAAAGCGAACGCTTACGGTCACGGCCTCAGGGAAATAGTCGGGATAACCAGGGATCTGGACCTTTTTGATTACTATGGTGTTGATTCGATAAGTGAAGCCCTTGAAGTAAAAAAAATTGATAACAGAAAAAAGATCCTCATACTCGGCTGGCTTGACGATGAAGGACTTTTGGAAGCAATCAGATCAGGCATCGAATTTGTTATCCCTTCAATAGAATTTTTATTAAGGGCGGAGGATACAGCTCTTGGTTCTGAGTTAAAAGGTCTTGGTCATCTTAAAGTGGAAACAGGTACTTCCCGCCTGGGAATCCGTCCTAAAGAGCTTCTTAAGTTTTTTAAGACCGAAAGACTGAATAACATTGAGATCAGAGGGATATATTCCCACTTTGCAAATATAGAAGACACTACTGATCATACATTTGCCATGGAACAATTGAATAAATTTCATGAACTTTTAAAAGAATTTAAAAGTGAGGGTTTAATTCGCCATTTTTCCTGTTCCGCCTCAGCTCTACTTTTTCCGGAAACATATTTTGACATGCTAAGGGTAGGGATCTCTGCCTATGGATTCTGGCCTTCAAAACAAACTTACGTCTCTTTCATTGAAAAAAACGGAAAAGATATTGAACTTAAACCTGTACTCAGTTTGAAGTCCAGAGTTGCTCAGATAAAGAAACTTGACAGTGGAACACCTGTCAGTTACGGACTTACTTATAAAACATATGACAAATCAGTTATGGTAGTTATTCCTGTCGGGTATTATGATGGGTATGACAGAAAATTATCAAATGTATCTAATGTCCTGATAAATGGGAAAACTGCTCCCGTGAGAGGCAGGATATGTATGAATATGTTCATAGCAGATGTAACTCATATTAAATCTGTATCTGAAAGTGATGTGGTTACAATAATAGGAAAGGATTCTGAAGAAGAAATTTTGGTTGATTCTCTTGCAGAACTTGCAGGAACTATTAATTATGAGTTTGTTTCCAGACTGAATCCGCTGCTGCCCAGGATCATTGTCTGATCAATCAGTGAGTTCCCGATCTTTTTTTAAATCGTTCAGGAATTTTTTTGCCTGTTCCGAGTGTAATCCGTCCGGATAACTTTTTAGATATTTTTTAAATTCAGGAATGGTCATTGCCTCTTTTGTTTTTTCCCAGGCTGAGTGCTCATTTTTAAGGTTTGCTTCTCTTATAAGAAAAATTGAAGCAGTGAGCAGAATAGCGATAAGAATCAGGGCAGAGATCAGTCCGATCAAACCTTTATTTGACATCTCTTTGTTTTCGGATCTCTTCTTCATTTTGCTCTTTTCATACTTCCTGACCGATCCGGTCTTTTCATTTCTGATTCTATAAAGTAACGCATCGATAAGTCTTATCAGTCCTTCGCAATCTCTCACTCTTTCTGACGGTTTTTTAGCGATCATTTTGTTAAGAAGGGGTTGAATGTATTCATACTTTCGAGGCAGTTGAGGTACAGGCCCTTCGGCATGTTTTATGGCGAGCGTGATAAGATCATCATCTTTGAATGGGGGAGTCCCGGTAAGTATTTCAAAAAGGACAATACCAAGACTGTAAATATCACTCCTCTCATCAACTTTTTTTGCCCTCATCTGCTCAGGACTCATATATTTCGGTGTTCCGACCGACATTCCCGTTCTGGTAAGATTACTTTCGGATCTTATAGCTTTTACAATTCCGAAATCAAGCAGGATCAAAGTTCCATCATCTCTGAACATCACATTGTCAGGTTTTATGTCTCTGTGAATAAAGCCTTTTCTGTGCGCATAAAGTAAAGCTTCTGCGATGCTTTTTACTATATTTAGTGATGCCTCCGGATCATTTTTCAAAACACCTTTTTTCATTCTGTTCTTTAAACTCTCCTTAAGGTACTCCATAGCGATGTAATATTGATTTTTGTGTTTCCCTACATCATATATGGATATTATGTTCGAATGTTGTAGTTGTGCCGCTGTTCGGGCTTCTTTAACAAATCTTTTTGTGATTCTTTTATCAGAAGAGTATGAAGGAGATAGTACTTTTATTGCAATATTTCTTTTTAACTTGGGATCATATGCAAGAAACACCCTTGACATGCCGCCAAAGCCGAGTTGTTTCTTTATGGAGTAACCTTTAATATTTTCCTGCATGAAATCCATTGTCATTTATTTGATTTAAATCTCTGTATATGAGTATAACAGTTCGATCTCTTTTCCCCAAATTGATGAGTCTATCGTCTCAAGGATCATAGGGATATCATTTATTCTTGGATCTCTCATGATAAATTTGAATGGGTTTAACCCCAACTCTCCCTGACCCAGAGAATGATGCCTGTCTACCCGGCTGCCAAGTTTAACTTTACTGTCATTCAAATGCATCCCTTTCAAATACCTGAAACCCACTATTTTTTCAAAACTCTCCATAGTTTCTGAATATGTTTCAAAAGTACGTAAGTCATAGCCGGATGCAAATGTATGGCAGGTATCTATACATACACCTATTCTGGATTTGTCCTCGGTCTTATCAATGATATGAGCAAGGTGTTCGAACCTGTATCCGAGACTTGTACCCTGACCTGCTGTATTTTCAATGACAAGTGTTACCCCTTTTGTAACATTCAGGGAGCGATTCAATGATTCTGAAATGATATCCAGGCATTCATCTTCAGATATCATTTTTTTGTGATTCCCGGGGTGGAAATTAAGATATTTCAGACCCAGTTGAGAACATCTGTTTATCTCATCTATGAAAGCTTCTCTTGACCTGTCGAGCCCGGCTTTTTCAGGATTCCCCAGGTTAATAAGATAACTGTCATGGGGGAGAATGCTATCGGGAGTGAATCCGTTCTCCTCACAATGTTTTTTGAACCCATCAATATTTTCTGAGGTTAAAGGTTTGGCATTCCATTGTTTCTGATTTTTTGTGAAAAAAGCAAAAGCTTTTGCACGAATTCCAACGGCATTCAGAGGAGAATTCTCAACTCCCCCTGCGGCACTTACATGGGCTCCGACCCGTTTCATTCCGAAGGGGATTATTCGATCTCGAACAGGAGATGACTTGATAATATATTCTCTCCTTCCTTAACGCCAATGGATTTAATCGTACCGGAAATAGGTGCCCGCATCTCATTCTCCATTTTCATCGCCTCATGAATCAGGACAAGGTCACCCTCTTTTACTTTTTCGCCTTCTTTAAGGAATATCTTCACAATGTTCCCGGGGATAAAACTTTTTACAGTCCCGGATCTCTTGGATATTGTTTCTTTCTCTTTATAGTAAAAGAGTTTATCAATCTTTAACAGATTTGCCGGATAGTGTTCTCCGTTTACATAGATCCCTATTGGATATCCTTCGTTATCTTTCTCAACTTCCACCTGGTAAAGTTTGTTATTTAAAAAGATCGAGCGGATCTCTTTCTCATCATATTCACCGATAAGTATGTTAGCTCTCTGCTTGTTTATCCTTATCTCTGTTTCCGAGTGAAATGTTGTACTGTTTCCGATCACTGTTTCAAAGTTTTTTTTATCAAGTTGAAATTTATATTTCATTTTTCACCTCAGAATTTTTTGAAAAGTCTCTTGAAGAAACCGGGCTGCTTCATTTTTTCAAGTCGTTCCTTATAGTTTTTTTTTCTGTTATCTACATGGAATATGGAAGATAATAATGCTGCAGCTACCAAATGCTCATCATCAGTTCTTTTTCTTTCGTTGAACTTACATTTCTTATTCAGGAAATCAATAGTTGTATCACCGGAAAAAAGGCAATTACTATCCAGAACATGCCTTAGAAAGTTCAGATTAGTTCTGATACCTTTTATGATTATATTCTTCAGAAAGTTGTTCATATCTTTGATCGAGTTTTCTCTCCGCTCCGCAAATGTTGCTATCTTTCCTATGTATGGATCATAGAGTGGAGATACTTTTGCACCGGTATAAAGGCTTGTTTTAAACATATTCCTGATTGTTGAATAGTTGAAAAATTCGGTAACAATTCCTGATGAAGGCCTGAAATCATCAAACGGATTCTCTGCCATTAGTGAAACAAGGAGAATTGTATACTTTGGTTTTAATATCCTTACTCCTTTAACATGGTGAAGAAGTTCTCCATTAGATATAGCAAACTGCTTCTTCAGAAAATTTGCGATCATGTGGATCTCGGGGATCAATGTGTTTATCTGAAAAGAAGGGTTGATCTCTGAGAAATATGATGCCCCGTTGTTTACAATAAATTCTGTATAGCCTAACCCGACAAAATTTATCTCCTCTACAAGTTTCCGGGAATCTTCATATAACGATTCTCTAAGATTATCTGAAATATTTATAGATGGAGATTCCTGGAAAATTTTCTGAAATCTTCTCTGTATTGAAGACTCTATTTCCGGGAGGAAAAGTATATTACCGTTGATATCTCTTATGAAAGGGATCTCAATGTGGTGGCTGTCAGGATAAAATTCTTCTGCAAAAATCCCCATCCTTTTTGTATCTTCTCTGTGGAGCATTTTGCTGGCTCTCTCTTCCCCACTTGCCTTGTTTTCAACGACACGGATCTGTTTCCCACCTTGACCTTTAACCGGTTTCAAAATAATGGGGTAATGAAAACTATCCGGGATTTTCTCATAATCAAGGCGGCTTTTTATTATTTTTGAATATTTAAGAACTCTTATCCCCAGGTCCTCAGCTATCTTTCTCAGTTCTATTTTATTTTCAACTATCGAAAGAACTTTTGATCCCGGGCCGATGACATCGATATTCTTCTCTTCGCATAATCTGAAAAATTCAGGATCTTCAGCAAGGAAACCATACCCCGGATGTATATAATCTACGTTAAGTTCCAATGCTTTTTCTATGATCATCTCTCTGTCAAGATAACTATCCTCGAGTTTTGATGAAAGGAATTTGTAACTTCTGCATGCAAGTTTCACAGCAAGTGAATTGGCATCTTCAGGTGAATATAAAAGTATAGTTTCAAGCCCGATACTTTTTAATGAATCTATTATGTCAAGAGCTATCACACCTCTATTGGGTATAAGTACTTTTTTTTTGTCTGATTTGTTGATCATTTATTCCTCTATGTTGCAATTATAAGGGGATATTCCCATGTTTTTTTCTCGGAATTGAGAGTGATTTGTTTTCCAAAGATTCCAGTGCTTTGATAAGCAGGGGGCGTGTTTCGACGGGCATGATAATATCATCAATATATCCGAAGGCTGCAGGTTCCTTAGGGTTGGCAAACTTATCCTTATATTCCTGTATTAACCTTTCTCTCAACGACTCCGGCTGCTCAGCAGTGGAAAGATCTTTTCTGAATATTACATTTATTGCTCCCTGAGGGCCCATTACGGCAATCTCTGCAGTAGGCCATGCCAAAACAATATCTGCACCGAGATGCTTTGAACTCATGACAATGTATGCACCTCCATAGGATTTTCTGGTAATAACCGTAAGTTTTGGAACTGTTGCTTCAGAATATGCATATAAAAGTTTTGCACCATGTTTTATTATGCCAAGTTGTTCCTGGTCCTTCCCCGGGAGGAATCCGGGAACATCAACGAAACTTATCAGAGGAATATTGAAAGAATCACAAAACCTTATAAACCGGGCAGCTTTCACGGATGCATTTACGTCAAGTGTCCCTGCAAAAACTCCGGGATTATTTGCAATTATACCAACTGATTTTCCATCCATTCTTGCAAAACCTACAACAATATTTTGAGCATAGTTCTTGTGTACTTCAAGAAATTTCCCATCATCAACTACAAGTTCGATCAGAGTTTTTATATTATAAGGTTTATTTGGATTAACCGGTACTATCTCATTAAGCTTGTCATCCATTCTGTCATATGGATCCTCTGTCATTTCCCTGGGAGGTTCATGAAGATTTGAAGACGGAAGATAGCTGAGCAGTTCCTTTACTTTGTCAAGTGTATCTTTTTCATCAGTTCCCACAAAATGAGTTACTCCTGAAATAGCTGAGTGGGTTTCTGCTCCCCCAAGATCGTCAAATGATACTTCTTCTTTATTAACTGCCTTGATAACTTCAGGGCCCGTTACAAAAAGATGGCTTGTCTTATCTGTCTGAAAAATAAAATCAGTAATTCCGGGTGAATAGACTGCCCCACCTGCACAGGGACCCAGGATAACAGATATCTGAGGGATAACTCCCGAAGCCATGGTATTCCGGTAAAAAATATCACCATATCCGGCAAGGCTGCTGATCCCTTCCTGGATTCGAGCTCCACCTGAATCATTTATTCCGACCATTGGCGCCCCGGCCTTCATCGCAAGGTCCATGACATTCACAACCTTTTTTGCATGCATTTCACCAAGTGATCCACCCAGAATTGTAAAATCCTGAGAATAAACATATACAATTCTGTCATCAACCTTACCGAATCCTGTTATGACGCCATCACCGTAAAATTTCTTTTTCTCAAGGCCGAAATTGGATGACCTGTGTTGAACATATCCCTGAAGTTCCACAAAAGTGCCAGGGTCAAAAAAGTAGTCTACCCTCTCTCTGGCGGTCATTTTACCCTGGGAATGTCTTTTTTTGATCTTATCTTCACCGCCGCCAACGTTCTTCAGTTCTCTTAATTTCCTCAGATCTTTAATTTTATTTTTCATATGAGTTCCTCGAATCAGGACAATTTTACCTGTAAAAAAGGTAAAAAGCAAATTATATAATACACATTGTTAAGAGTATTTCTTAATTGCTATCCTTGACAAAGTGGGTATAATTTCATATAAATATCTTAACTGTTTCGGAGGATAATAATGAATAATACTAAGAGTGAGGATTTAAGAAATATCGCTGTTATAGGTCACGGACAATCAGGCAAGACCAGTCTTGTCTCTGCTTTCCTGTTCAATACTGGTATGGTTAACAGACTGGGAAGAGTTGATCAGGGAAACAGTGTTACTGATTATGAAGAAGAGGAAATAGAGAAGAAGATCTCTATTCAGGCATCTCTTGCTTATACTGTAACGGGAAATAATAAAATCAATATTATTGATACTCCCGGATATGCAAATTTCATATGGGAAGCAAGGCTTGGTCTCAGAGCTGTTGAAACAGGATTGGTGGTAGTAAATGGTGTTGAAGGAGTTGAAGTTCAGACCGAAAAAGTATTTGACTCTTCTTCAGATCTTGGAAAATCAATTGTTTTTGTTGTTAATAAAATGTCAAAGGATCTGGCTGATTTTGACAAAACGCTTGAATCTATTGTCGAGTCATTCGGTAAGAATGCTGTCGCTGTTCAGATACCGATAGGAAAAGGTGAGACTTTTAAAGGTGTAGTTGACCTGATCAAGATGAAAGCTTTTGAATATGGGAATGATGAATCAGGGAAACATAAAGAGATCGATATTCCGGAAGATCTTAAGGATCTGGCGACTTCATTGAGAGAATCACTCATTGAGAAAATCGCTGAAAATGATGAGTCACTTATGGAAAAATATTTTGAAGAAGGTGATCTGAATGCAGATGATATCCAGAAAGGACTTAAGGCCGGTTTGCTTAGTCGTGATATCTTCCCGGTGCTGATTACAGATGCATTCCAGAATATTGGTGCTGACCTGGTACATGAATTCATTATAAATTATTGCCCTTCACCTGTTGATTCCGGTGAAGTAAGTTGTGAAGAGGGGAGTGTAAAACCTGATCCCTCAGCAAAATTTGCCGGCCTCGTTTTCAAAACCATATCCGATCCTTTTACAGGGAAAATATCAATAATCAGATCTTTTTCAGGAATGTTTAAACCTGACAGCTCGTATTATAATGTTAACAGATCTACAGATGAAAGGATCGGAGGTTTTTTCGCACTTCAGGGTAAGGGACAGGAAGCATGTGAGGAGATCTTTCCAGGGGATATAGTGGCTGTTGCAAAACTTAAGGAAACAAAAACCGGAGATACTCTCACGATCAAAGGGGAGAAAATTAAATTTCCCGGGTTTGTTTTCCCAATTCCTTCAATCTCATTTGCGATCGAACCTAAATCAAGGGCTGATGAAGGGAAGATTTCAGTTGCGTTTAAGAAGATCGTTGAAGAGGACCCTACTGTAAAAACGCATCGGGATATACAAACCAAGGAGTTGGTAATCTCTGGAAACGGTCAACTTCACGTTGAACTTGTAGTGAATAAACTTCACAAAAAATATGGTGTTGAAGTGACTATGAAACCTCCCAAGGTCCCATATCAGGAAACTATAAAAGGGAAAGCAGATGTAAACATAAAATATAAAAAACAGAGTGGTGGAAGAGGACAATACGGACATGTTGTGATCAGGATCGAGCCACTCCCAAGAGGTAAAGATTTTGAATTTGTTGATTCAATCTTCGGCGGTTCGATCCCGAAGAACTATATCCCTGCTGTGGAAAAGGGGATAAGAGAATCTAAAGATGGCGGAATACTTGCCGGATATCCTGTCATTGACTTCAAAGTTGATCTTTATGATGGAAGTTATCATGATGTTGACTCCTCAGATATGGCATTCAAAATAGCTGCGTCAATGGCCTATAAGAAGGGGATGAAGGAAGCGAAACCAACTATACTCGAGCCTGTAATGGATGTCGAAGTCGTAACTCCCGAAGAGTTCATGGGAGATATTAACGGTAACTTAAGTGGCAGACGTGGCAGAATTCAGGGAATGGAAGCCAAAGGTAAGAACCATGTCATCAAAGCACAGGTCCCGATGGTTGAAATGCTTGACTTTGAACCGAATCTTACTTCAATAACCGGGGGCAGGGGAAGTTATTTTATGGAACTTTCGCATTATGAAGAAGTTCCTGCCCAGCTTCAGAAAAAAATAATAGCTGACGCGGTAAAAGAAGGAAGAATAAGAGAGGAAGAGGAATAGACCTTTAAGTCTATGAATACTTCAGAAGATCATATCCCGGAAAAAGTTACAGAAAATATTTACCTGAAAGATACTTTCTATCTGGGAAGGGAAAAATTTGCTGCCAGTTATTTTGTCGAGGATAGTGGTGAGATAGCTGTTGTCGAGACAAATACAAATCATGCAATTCCGGGAATCCTTCAGACGATTCTGAACAGTGGTTTTGAACTTTCACAGATAAAGTATGTTATTTTGACCCATATTCATCTTGATCATGCTGGCGGAGCAGGTTTGATAATGAGTAAATTGCCTGATGCAAAGCTTATTGTTCATCCAAGAGGTGCCCGGCATATGATATCACCTGAAAAGCTGATAGAGAGTGTTAAATCTGTTTATGGTGAGGAAGAGTATAAGAATTTATATGGAGATATCATAGGGATACCTGAGGAGAAAGTGATAAGTTTAACCGGAGGGCAAAGTGTTTCTATCGGTAGACGCAAATTGACTATGCTGGAAGCTCCCGGACATGCTAAACACCATAACATTGTATATGATGAGTTATCCGGATCGGTTTTTTCAGGAGATGCTTTCGGGATAGGATATCCCCGATTCAGATATGAAAAAGGCGATCTGATATTCCCCTCGACATCTCCTGTCCAATTCGATCCTGAAAGTGCAGTTCAAACTTATAAAATGATCACAGATCTTGCCCCTGAAAGGATACTTCTTACACATTTTGGAAGTGTTGAAAATATTGGGGAGATTCACACCCAACTTCTGGACTGGATAGAATATACTACCGAGTATTCTTCAAAAAGATTTTTGGAAGGAAACAGGATGGAAGATCTTAATGAAAAATTATCTGAAGATTTATGGGGAAAATTTGATAAAAGATCTGTAGAATTAAGAGGGAAACCTCTGTCAGTTGAAGAGAAAGATTTTCTGTTTCTTGATGCCGATCTGAATGGGAAGGGGGCGGCGATCTATATTACCCGAAAGAATCTCTGATGAAAGATATGCTTCTGAGTGTTAAACAATTAAATAAAAGTTTCATACAACCTGATGGAAAAAGCCTTCCTGTTATTTCAGAACTCTCGTTTGAACTTGTAAGGAGGAGTATTCTTGCAGTTACAGGAGTTTCTGGTTCAGGGAAAAGTACATTACTTCACCTTTTGGGTAGTTTTGATCAACCGGATTCAGGTGAAATTATTTTCGAAAATGAGAATATAAATAGTTTCTCAAAAGAAAAGCTTTCTATGTACAGGAATGAAGAGATCGGTTTTTTGTATCAGTTTCACTATCTTATGCCTGAGTTGACAATCCTTGAGAATGTGTCATTTCCTTTTTTAATAAAAAATTTTGACAGGGTAAAAGCAGATGAACGTGCAGGGGAGTTGCTTGAGAGAGTAGGACTTATCTCTAAAAGATCCAATATGCCTTATGAATTGTCAGGTGGCGAAAAGCAGAGAGCTGCTATCGCAAGAAGTTTGATCAACTCTCCAAAACTTCTCCTTGCAGATGAACCTACAGGTAACCTTGACAAAAAGACAGGAGAGAAAGTCTTTGAACTTTTTTCTGATCTGATCAAAGATGAAGGTTTATCTGCTATTGTGGTGACACACAACGAATCACTTGCAGCCACAGCAGATAAAATACTTCACCTTATTTAATTAAAGATCCTTCTTGACAATTTCCCATACGTTATTGATAATTCACTTAAATAATGAAATCTGTATTCCCCTTAATAAGTGTTATAACTGCAACTTATAATCGAAGTAATTCATTGTTCTACTCACTCTCTTTGCTTATAAAACAGGACTTTAAAGACTGGGAATGTATAATTGTAGGTGATGCTTGTACAGATGACACTGAAGAAGTAGTTGCCTCTTTTAATGAGAAAAGATTCAGGTTCATAAATATGAAAGAAAATTTTGGTGAACAATCAGGGCCCAATAATCATGGTTGTTCAAAAAATCAGCTAAATTTAAGTATCCCTTCATTTTGTAGTAATACCTACTAAAGTTAGTCATAAAGAAGAGATTCCTGGTTTAAATATCAATATTTTGTCAGTTTTGATTAAAACATTAACATAACACGAAGTTTAAAAGTATAAAAAACAACGAAATTAAATAAAAATATATATTATTGCTGAAAAATGTTGACATATGTATAAAATTAAACTATTAATTAATAATGCCAATCGATGAAAGATTTTTAGATCACTATGTTTTAATGTGCAAAGCAGTTTCAAAACCGGATCGTCTCAGAATAATAAATTTGCTCGATAATAAAAAATTCAATGTTGGTGAAATTCAGAAAAAACTTGATATATCGTTGAGCAGTTTGTCCAACCATTTGAATGATATGTATAAAATGGGAGTTCTCGGGAAAGAGAAAGATGGGAAATCTGTATATTATTATTTGATCAACCCTGAACTTGTTGATGGAATATCCCATATGCAGAAAGTGATAAGAGTACTTTTTGAAGATAGAACAAAATAAATATTATAGGAGATAATATGAAAAGTAAAAACTTTTTCTACTTGTCATTAGCTTTTTTCTTCTTATTTACCTTTTTCAATTATTCGTCAGACGGCTTTATCGGTGATAAAGCATGCCTGGAATGTCATGATGGAGTGATGAAGAATTTTTCAAAGAATGTCCACTCCAGATTACAGGATTTCGAGCTTAAAGGGCTTAAGAAAGGTTGCGAATCCTGTCATGGCCCCGGTGGCGCACATGCTGAAGAGGGTGATACTGAGAAAATAGTAAGTTTTAAAAAAGGAAGTAAAAGTGGGACATCAGCGGCATGTTTAAGTTGCCACAGAAGTTTAAAAGCTTCAGATTGGAACTTAAGCGATCATGCAGCAACAGAAGTTGGATGTGCAGTATGCCATCCCATTCACAAAGGGAAAGACCTGAAGGCCGAAGATCCATATCTCTGCCTGAAGTGTCATAAGGACATAAAAGTTCAAACTATGTATCCGTCACATCATCCTTTGAGAGAGGGAAAGATGAAGTGCAGCAGTTGTCATCAACACCATGGTTCACTGGTTAATAATCTGAAGACCAATGAAAGGCTTAATGACCTCTGCTATTCTTGTCATGCTGACAAAAGGGGACCATTTGTTTTTGAACATGCTCCGGTTCAGGAAGATTGTATGTCATGTCACAATCCTCACGGAACGGTTGCAAATAATCTTCTCAAGCAGAATGAACCATTCCTCTGTCTGCAATGTCATGAATCACATTTTCATGCCGGAAGAATTGGTATGCAAGACGCAAAAACTTTGCCCGCAACAGGATATGCTACTACAAATCCTCACGGGACTGAAGGATGGAGAAGGGCATTTCTTACAAAATGTACACAATGTCACTTCAAGATCCATGGAACAGATGATCCTTCCCAGACCGTATCAGGTCAGGGTAAAGGGATGATAAGGTAAGGAGGCTATCAGATGAAAAAAATAATAATATTAATATCAATAATTTGTCTGGTTGTTATGCTTCCAATATCAGCTGAAGACTCAGGCAAAGAGAAAGAGAACCAGCTTGATGCAAAGATCAAATTTGGCCTTGGTTATATCGGCCAGGAAGATGCAACTGTAAAGGTTAAAGAATATTCACCCCTCGATGATGGTATTAAGCCTTTTATTAAGGCTTTGTTCTCAGGAAATATGGGGAAAACATACTTTAACATTTCTTCAAAATTCTATGGTGATTCCAAGGATATGTCCCACAAATTAAAATTCGATTTTAACAGAGTATTAAAACAGGAATTTTCATTTGACTCTTTGTATCACAGGCTTGATCATGATCCTCTGACAAATATCGACGTTGTTAGTGAGGCAAGGTCAGCTGCTTATGCCGAGGATATAAATCCCAATGATCAATACTATCTTAAACGGACCGAGTTTGTAAGTAAAACTCAACTATCAGTCCCAATGGTTCCCGGACTGAAGTTCTATGTTCATTATAGAGATGAACATAGGAATGGTATGTACCAGGCAAGGACATTGAGTAAATGTTCTGCATGTCATGTTGTAGCGAAATCCAGATCCATTAACAGCTACAACAGAGATATCACAATTGGTACTAATTTGAGACTTGGAAAATCAAACGTTGATTATTCTTACACTGCTAATGAGTTCAAGGAGAGGGAAACTGCTCCTCTTAGTTATTATCTCACAACCCAGCATCCTGAAAACAGCTCATTTGTCTTCACTTCAAGAATAGGAGTAGGAGACAATGAAAACCTTCCATTTGATGTTATTCCTGAAAGCAAAAAAGGTACTCATTTCCTGAAAGCTGCAATTCCACTGGATAATAACAAAGTTCTTTCTGCACAATATGTAAGTTCAACAGTTGAGAATGTGAATTCAAATCTTGAATGGAAATCGAATGCATTTGCAAGTGCTTTCACAGCTCGTCTGGGTAAAAAAGCATTTTTTAATGCTGTTCTTAACTATCAGAAGATCGACAACGATTCAGTTTTTGTTGATATCAATGAAAGAGCTGATATAGGTGGTCCATATACAGGGAAAATCTATGCAGATCTATTTGACTTTGATTCATTTGACTGGACTAGAAACTCATCGCTTTCAAGAACAGTTATTAAATTCAAATCTGCTTTAAGGTATAAATTCTCCAAGAAACTCAAACTTCGTCTCGGTTTTGATTATGAAGACATTGATAGAGAGTTCTATGATGTGCTGAACACAAAGAAAAGCACATTTAAGGTGAAATTCACTTTGAAGCCTGCGGATAAGTTCAAGGCTGTGTTTGAGGGGAAATTCTCTAATATCACTGATCCTTTTGCAAATCTTAATGGTGGAATCGCTCCTGCATCCCAATTATATGCAACGACTTCGCCACTGGCTCCAACGTCGGAACAATTTTATAACTGGCATTTGATGAGGCAGGGGACAATGACTGCTTTTCCGGAAACAGTTTCTGAATTAAAGGGAAGATTTCATTGGAGTCCTACTTCAAAATTTTCCTTAAATGCAAATGTTTTGTATAAAATTGAGGACAATGATAATCTCGTAACCACAGGTGCAAGTTGGAACAGGGAACTATTCCAGTGGGGAGTTGACCTTTGGGCAATGCTGTCAAACAAAGCATATTTTTCGGCTACCTATTATGATTATTCGAATGTCTACAGCACTTTGTTTGCAATTGCTGTCATGGAAGGTTGCGGTGGTGCTGTTATTGGTGGCCAGACTGGAACTCTGACTGATATGATGGATCTCGACAATAACAATCAGACTCTGCTACTGAGCCTCAATTACATCGCAAGTAAAAAAGTGTCGATGTACTTGAATTTCAACTACAGTAACTCAGCTTCGGTTATAAAAGAACTCGCACTTGATGAGTCTCAAGTTCCATATTTGCCGGGTAAGCCTGGTGTCACTGACCTCGATTTTAGCAATTATGGAGACACTGCAGCGTATTCTGAACTTGACATGAAACAGGTGATAGCTCAACTTGGTGCTAATGTTATGCTGTCAGAGAGCTGGTCGCTAAATGGTTCAATTTACTACTATCTCTATGATGATATAGCTGAATATCTTTACACAGATACAACAGGAAAATCCTACTCTTTCTATGTAGGAGTTACCTGGAGGAAGTAAATAAGAGATTTTCTTAAATAAAGAGGAGGCCTTTTCAGGCCTCCTTTTTTTTTTAAAGTTATAATTTTTCAATCTTCAAGACATCATCTATATGTGATTAGTTCAATTCCTGCTTTTCCCGGTTTAATTAAATTTTTCCGGATATCATTGACAAAAAAATAGAATTGAATTATTTATTACTAATGTCAATTGACGAAAGATTTCTAGAACATTATGCTTTGATGTGCAAAGCTGTATCAAAACCGGATCGTCTCAGAATAATTAATTTACTTGATAACAAAAAATTTAATGTTGGGCAAATGCAAAAAAAGCTTGATATATCCTTAAGCAGTTTGTCAAACCATTTAAATGATATGTATAAAATGGGAGTTCTCGGAAAAGAGAAAGAGGGAAAATCTGTATTTTATTACCTGATAAATCCTGATCTGGTCGATGGTATATCAAATATGCAGAAGATAATCAGGGTTATGTTTGAAGGCAGATCTAGTTAAATATTAAAGGCCTTTTTTATAATGTCAGGATTTTCCATTCTCCTTGGTTTTTATTTATATTTTGTACTTTTCAGCAGATCTATTTTTACTAGAAAGTATAGTTTCCCATTTGATTTCAGATGCCCTGCTACAAATTCACTCTCTTTTCCGTTTCCTGTGAAAAGATCTGCCCTTGATGGCGATCTGATGGCGCCACCTGTATCCTGATTTAGCACAAAGCTACTGAATGTCTGTTCCCCGCACATATCCCCTTTCTCATCAAATTCAGGAAGTGAAGTTTCGAGATAACAGATGGCACCTCTAGGGAAGATATATTTATCGGTTGCAATACTTCGGTATTTTGTGACATTTACACCCAGTGATCCGACAGGGCCGTCTTCAACTTCTCTGAAGAAAATATATGATGGATTGTAATTAAATATATCATCAATCTCCTCCGGATGATCTTTAAGGTATCTCTCAATATACTGCATTGATAGATCGTCATAAGTACAGATACCTTTATCTACAAGAACTTTTCCTATTGCCCTGTATGGATGACCGTTAGTGTCTGCATAATTAACTCTGACTTTTGAATCATCATCAAAAATAACAACTCCCGAGCCCTGAATATGAAGAAAAAAAAGATCGATGTTATCACTGATCCAGAGCAATTCGAGTCCCTTATTATTAAGCGAACCTTTAATATCTATATCTTCACGGGAGTAATAGGGGATAACCCTGTTATCATTATCAAGTCGCCCCCTGAGAATAAGTGGTAATCCCTTAATCCTTGAGGAAACAGGAAATTCAGAGAGAATTACATTTACGAGATCATCAGGTTTTTTGTACAAAGGATATTTGTACTCATCACATTTTTCAAAAGATCCGAATAGAGTTGCCTCGAAATATCCTGTAACAAGTAGATCGTCAGTTGCGGTCCTGAAAGTAGCATAGTTTGCATTTATGTATTTTAGAAATTTATCCGAGAGTCCATATTTATTAAGCTTTTCCCTGAAATCCTCAAGACATATTTTCATATCTGCTGCTGAGCACCATTGATCATCAAAATCGAATTTGGTATCCGGATCAATTTTAGAATAATAGAGGAGGCTTTGATCGATTGACTTTATCAGATCATCAAAATTCCCTCTGTCACCTGATATGGTCAGTGTTGATAACTTCAATGAGTTCTTTGATGTCCAGATCATATCCTTTTTTTTAAAAAGGAAAAATACCGAAATAATTATTATTACAGAGATCAATATTAACAAAAGTAATTTATGCTTTATTTTCATATAGGGAATTATATATTCTTTCCTGTTTGGAATAAAGTATCTGTTCCAATATTGAATATGTGATTTATATGATCTTTATGATAGAATCACTTCCTTCGGAGGTATTATGAAAAAGGTATTAATATCATTAGTTTTGATCTTTCTGACCATGATGGTAACAGGTTCAGAATTCAATTTCGACAGTGTTAAAGAGAGAGTATCTGAATTCACACTCTCTAATGGATTGAAGTTCATTCTACTTGAGGACCATTCGGTGCCTATAGCAAGTTTCGTAACATATGCTAATGCCGGTGGAAGTGACGAAAGGATAGGGATATATGGGATTTCACATATCCTTGAGCATCTGGCTTTCAAGGGAACATCAGAAGTAGGAACTAAAAATTATAAAAAAGAGATAAAAATTTTGAACAAGATGGATAGTTTGTTCGAAGTGATCAGAAATGAAAAAAATTCGTTCGATCCTGACAACAAAAAAATTGCAGAACTGGAAGAAAAATTCGAAACACTCAGGAATGAAGCCCAGGAATATGTTGTATCTAATGAATTTGATTCTATTCTCAAGAAAAATGGTGGTGTTGGACTAAATGCAGGGACAGGAGCAGATTCAACTGTATATTTTTTCAGTTTGCCTTCAAACAAAATAGAATTATGGGCCTATCTCGAATCGGGTAGATTTTCTGATCCGGTTTTCAGAGAGTTTTACAAAGAGAGGGAAGTAATAAAGGAAGAGAGGAGAGTAAGAGTTGATAATCAGCCTGTTGGAAAGATGATCGAAGAACTTCTTGCTCTTGCTTTTAAAGATCATGCTTACAAAGCAAATACTATCGGGCCGATGAGTAATATCAGTAATATCTCTCGTGATGACGTAAAACAATACTTCCGGGAGTTCTACACTGCCGGTAATATTGTGATCGGTGTAACAGGGGATGTATATCCTGAACAACTGAAGAAACTTGCTGAAAAATATTTCACTAAGATTCCTCCCGGGGTTAGAAAGTCAAGAAATACAACTGTTGAACCTCCTCAGCTTGGTGAGAAAAGGATGACCATCTATGAAGATTCACAACCATGGATCATCACAGGATATCATTGTCCATCAGTTCTTCATGAAGATTTTATCAAATTCAGTGTGCTCGATTATATTATGACGAATGGAAGGAGTTCAAGACTTTACAAGAAAATGGTAACAGAAGATAAAGCGGCTCTGTTTGTTGGTTCTATGGCCGGATTTCCCGGGAATAAATATCCTTCGCTTTATATTGTTTTCTCACTCCCGAACACGGGACACAGTACAGAAGAACTTGAAAAGATAATTTCGGATGGGATAAACAAGTTGAAAACTGAAAAAGTAACTGAAGAAGAATTGAAATCTGCAAAAGTAAGGATGAAAGTTGCTTTAATAAAACAAATGACCTCAAACAGAGGTTTGTTATCATCTTTACTCTCAAATGAGATACTGACCGGATCATGGGAAAATGCATTTACATATCTCCGGAAAATAGAAAATGTTTCTGCTGAAGATCTTAAGAAACTTGCTGAAAAATATTTCACACTTTCTAACAGGGTTGTTGTGAAGATCGAAAAGAAAGGGGGAGAAAAGAAATGAGAAAAATCACACTAATAATATTAATTCTTGCAGTTTTTAATTTAGGGATCGGAGTATTTGGAAAAGGGAGGAAACTGGAAAAGATAAAGTTCCCGCCACTTAATGAGATCGTGAAGCCCGAGGTATTGAAGGCGGAACTTGATAATGGCATAAAAATCAGATTAATAGAAGATTCTAAATTTCCGGTTGTTAATTTTACAGCTTATTTGAAAGGAGGAGATGTTTATGATCCTTCAGGAAAAACAGGGCTCTCTTCTATAACAGCACAGCTTCTCAGAATAGGGGGTGTCGCAGGTATAAAGGGTGAAGAGATCGACAAGATTCTGGACATGAATGGAGTTACAATCTCATTTGGTAGTTCACTTGATTACTTTACTATAAACATATCTGCTCTTAAGTCAAATTTTGATCAGGCATTGGAAATACTTGCTAAAATATTGATTTCACCTGCATTTGATAAAAGTAAATTTGAAGAGATCAAAACTCAATTATCCAGTTCTATTTCCAGAAGAAATGATGATCCGGCTTCAATAAGAGGAAAAGAGTTTGTCAAGCTTATATATGGTCAGAATTCTCCATTTGCTGTAGAACTTGAATATGAACATCTTGATAATATAACTATAAATGATGCTAAAAAGGTGCATGAGATGTTCTTCAGGCCATCCAATATGATGATCGGCGTAACAGGACCATATTCGATCAGTGAATTAAAACCTTTGCTTCAAAAATATCTGGGAAATATGAAGGGAGCTCCAAAGATACCACCTTATCCTTTGTTCAAATCACCTTCTCATAAGTTTAAAGTTTATTTTGCAGAAAAGGCTAACCAGACACAGAGTCAGATAGTTGTCGGGCATCTTGGATATAAAGAGAATATTGGAGAAAAGGCAAAGATCCTTGTGTTTAACTCAATATTTTCACAGGGATTCAATTCAAGATTAATGAGGAGATTGAGAGTGAAAATGGGGCTCACATACGGGGTAGGTGGTGGAATTAGTTCAGAGTACTTTTATCCCGGAGATGTTTCATTTACTACTTTCACAAAATCAGAATCCACTGTTACTGCAGTTAATGCCATCCTGGATGAAATTAAGATAATAAGAACTGAAAAAGTTACGGAAAAGGAACTCAGTGAAGCAAAGGATTATTTTCTGAACTCCTATGTGTTCAAATTCAGTTCTTCCGGGAAAGTATTAAATGATCATATCAGAAAAGAGTTTTATAAGCTTGATAAGAAGAAATATGATGATCTTGTGAATCAGATCAAAACTGTAACAGCAGATGATGTCCTGTCTGTTGCTCAAAAATTTCTGGATCCTGAAAAGATGGTAACCCTCATTGTAGGAACCCGTAAAAATATAACAGAAGATCTGTCTGAGCTGGGAAAGATCACTGATGTGGATATTTCAATAAAACCGCCGCAGATAAAGGAAAAAATTCCTGGAGCAACAGCCGCTTCTCTAAAGAAGGGTAAAGATGTCCTGTTCAGTGCTTTTGCAAATAATTATTCAGGATATAAAAAAATCAGAACCGCTATCAAGGAGTCTGTACTAAACATAACATTAGGACAGCGATCCTTTACTCTTGATCAGTCCACTACGGTTATTTATCCCGACAAGGTCTATAGTGAGACCAAAGTTATGGGTATGCTGATGAAGAGAGTTATTAATGGGAAGAAAGGATACCAAACCCAGATGGGACAGAGGAAAGAATTAACAAAAGAGGAGATCGAGGAATCCGAATTTGGGGGTTTCTATGATATTTTTCATTTCAGATCAAAGTACAATTTCCAGTATCTTAAAGAAGAGAAGATAAATGGGGTAGTTTATGATGTTATCTATATAACTGATAAAGAAGATAAATGGGTTAAATTTTTCATAAATAAAATCAACAAAAGGATTGAGATCAAAGAGAAAATAAATAATATCGGAGGGCAAAAAGGACTTGGGAGGACATATCTTTCTCAGTTTAAAAAACAAAATGGGATATTGTTTCCTTTTAAGACCGAAGTATTTATGAAAGATAAAAAAGTTGTCGATATAACAATGAAGAAAATAATTATCAATAAAGTAGTTGATAATGCTCTCTTCAAAATTGATACAAAATAAAATATTTTTAAAGGGACTTGGGTATCTGTATTGACACATCCCTGTTTAAATGATATTTTGCTAAAAATGCGAAAGTGGCGGAATTGGCAGACGCGCCAGACTTAGGATCTGGTGCCGCGAGGTGTGGGGGTTCGAGTCCCCCCTTTCGCATTAACAAACACATGAAATATCCACTGGTCTCTATTAAAGTTAAGGCATTATTGTTGTTATTCCTGATCCTCCCGTTTTATTTCTGTTCATTTAGAACTGAACCTGAAAAAGTATGGAACCTCCGAGGTAAGATCGTTTCACTGGCAGAATCTCTGAGAGGAATACCATATCATTATGGAGGAACTGATATTGATGGGTTTGACTGCTCCGGGTTTGTATATTACCTGTATGACTCTTTCGGAGTGGATATTCCAAGAACTGCGAAGAAACAGGGCAGGATTAAAACCAGAATCAAATTAAAATATGCAAAACAGGGCGATATACTTGTCTTCAGGATAAAAAGAAATCAATGGCATTCAGGTATCTTCATAAATAAAAAATATTTTATCCATTCGCCAAATGGGAGAGGTGTCGTTCGAAGAGAAAAATATACAAAATACTGGAGAAAGAGGATCAAGTATACAATCTCACTCCTTGATGATGTTTAATGTGATTTTTCTGTATGTAGCATTTCATACAATGATTTTGCTATCTTTGTAATTCTTGGGCCAGGCCTGACCCAATAATCATCTTTTATGATCTGAATATTCCCGAGTCTGACGGCACGGATCAAAGGGAACTTTTCCCATAAAGAGATTACAAAATCTTCTGATGGTGCTTGTTCAAGGAAGGAAAACTCAATTATTATATCCGGATCCATTTTAATTATAGATTCTATTGAGACAGATGGATAAGATATTTTCCCTTTGTATGCATTTTCACCATCGGATATACTCATAACTTCATTTAAAAAATCTCCATATCCTATAATGGTGATATTCCTTAATTGACCAGGATCTCTGCCGATAATGATTAATATTTTTTTTCTGAGACTGTTCTTTTTTCTGTTTCTAATCATATCCAGCTTACTCTTTAAACTTGTGATCAGGACCTTTCCTTCTGTTTCGCTTTTGAGTTCCATACTGATGGTTTTTATAGAGCTTAGCAGATCACTGATGTTCTTATGGGATACCTGAACCAGCTTTGTTATCCCACTTAGTTTTTTTAATCTTTGGAAATGTTCAGGATAGTGAAATATAACATCGGGCTGCAGCTCAATGATCAATTCCATGTTAATATCCAGATAGCCGCCAATTTTTTTTATAGAATTTGATTGAGGAGGAAAATTGCAGAATTTTGTATTTCCAACTACCAAATCTCCTAAACCAAGTTCAAATAGTATTTCGGTTATAGACGGGGAAAGAGAGATCACCCTTTCCGTGTAAATATTCAATGACAATGCAATAATTACTATTACAGCAAGGGAGATCTCTCTAAATTTCATCTAATTATTGTAAGTGATACCGGCTTCAAGTCTTCTTCCGGGTGACACATATCCGAAGAACTCCTGATATTCTTCATTAAAGAGATTTGTCATTTTAAAGTAAAGTGAGAAAGAGTTTTTTATTGGAAAAGTAGTAGTGAGATCATAAGTGTTAAATGGGGGATTCTCTGTCTGGGGAGGATAACTTGAATAGTCAAAATCGATTCTACTACCGATATATCTGAACTGGCCGGCTAGTGAGAAAAATTTCCCGGAATAAGTGATTGAAAAAGCAGTAGTATTCTCGGGCCTTCTCGGGAGAGGCTTACCAGTGCTTTGATCTTCACTATCAAGGTAAGTATGAGTCAGATTAAGAATCAGGTTGTCTAGAGGTGTATAAGAAAATTCCAGTTCTATTCCTTTTATATCTGCACTGCTTATGTTCTGATATTGTCCGGACCAGGTTGTGAAATCAATTGTAACCCAATCGATAAGATTCGAATATCCTGTGCTGAAATATGTAATTCCCGCAACCACTCTCTTAGAGAACAGATCTAGTCCAATTTCAAAAGATTTGCCGCTCTCCGGTTTTAGATCATAATTTGAGACTCCCCATGGATTTATCTGATGAACAGGAAGTGGAGCTTTAAAACTTTCAGAATATGATCCCCTTAATTTGATTGCCTCAGAAAACAGATATGAGAATCCGATCTGAGGTGAAATATTTGCATCAACATCTTTATACTTGTCATAACGGACAGAGCCTGTAAGAAACAGCTCTCCCAATTCGTAATTCAGTAATACATATGATGAAAAATAATCAGACCTGACATTGTCGATGGTTATACCAAAATTATTTTCTGTGAATATTTTTTGTGAAGAGTAATCTATTC
Organism: Candidatus Aminicenantes bacterium UBA647; assembly: GCA_002299555.1. Classification (GTDB taxonomy): domain Bacteria; phylum Acidobacteriota; class Aminicenantia; order UBA2199; family UBA2199; genus UBA647. Next base: position 22,618 of record DBOL01000049.1, on the reverse strand, counting down.
CGCCACTAAATAATAATTTATTAAAGATCTTAGTTTTAAGAACAGCTTCAATTTCTCTATTGTCGGAAGTATTTTTGAAGTAAGGATTCCAGATATCTTCTTCATCTTCAAATTGATAATTATTCCGATTATAAGAAAGATTGATTTTCACTTGTGTAGAATTAGTAAATTTGAATTCAAAAGGGATCGCTGCAATATAGTTGAATTGTCTGTACTTTCTGAGAGGTGACGGCACATTCATATTAAAAGGGATGCCTGAATCGGTAATATTTCCGAAAAATCTGAATCCGGTTTGGAATTTTTCAGATCCCTGGAAGTCGATCTTTGCTTTAAAACCATTATTCCTGAATTGATCATTTTTGATGTTATCAGAATAAACCTGGTTTGCTGATGCAATGGAGATATTAAAGCCTTTCATTTCTCCTGCCCATGATACATTTCCCATATAGGAACCGTGACTTCCAAGAGATGTTTCAAAACGGATGCCGCTCTCTGTGCCTGAATTAATACTTATAACTCCTCCCATAGCATCTGATCCATAGAGACTGCTTAGTGGTCCTCTGACTATCTCAATCTTATTAACGAGAAAGGGAGATATCGTTGCAAGGCTTACACCACCGATATTTGATGCATCTCTTACTTTTATCCCATCAATAAGATAAAGAATCTGGGTTGAATTTGATCCTCTGATATAAGTTGAAGAGGCCTGTCCGAACTTACCGCTTGAAAGGGTCAGAACTCCGGGTGTTGTAGAAATAAATGATTTCAGATTGTTTGATCTGAATTTTCTCATTTTTTCCTTATCGATCACACTGACACTCTGGACCGATCTGTTTTGAGCAATATCCCCGATCACCTCAATAACTTCGGTAATGTCAGGGTTAGATGAATCTGCTTCTTTCTCTTTCGCTAATACAGGGAAAGAGACTAATACAATGATTAGCAGTGGTAATAACTTTGTGATCATAATGATCCTCCTATAAACTTTTGGAGGGAAAATTTTTACTCTTTAACCACCCTCCGTGGTAAAGAGTTATTAAAACAAAATAGGTCTTCCGACTCCCGGGGTTTCAGATTGCCTTCCCCTCTTTTGGAGAGTGGCGTCTTCATCAGAAACCTTTTCTCAAGAATGAGACCCGGTCACGGCAGCGGGGGCTGTGGGGTTGATGTTCCCTCTTCCCTTGAATTCTGCTTTAAAAACAAATTCTAAATATAAATTTAAGGAATGTCAAGTTTAAAACAATTTGATTAAAAGTGAAGTATTTAATACAATAAATTACTTATGAATATAGAAAAGGACCAGAAGAAAGCGTATGTATATGCATCAGTTGCTGTATTTCTATGGTCTACAGTTGCAACGGTCTTTAAGCTGACTTTAAAAGTTACAGGATATGCTGAATTACTCCTCCTCTCGGTCTTTTTTTCATTTATAGCACTCGCTTTTGTAGTGACCGTCGAAAGAAAATGGAAATTATTGGTAGAACTGAAAAAAAAAGAAATTATTTCAGCGGCATTGCTTGGATTCCTTAACCCCTTTCTTTACTATTTCCTGATTTTCAGAGCATATACTCTATTGCCGGCTCAGGTTGCTCAGCCACTTAATCAAATATGGGGAGTAGTTATAGTTCTGATGTCAATACCGATGTTGAAACAGAAGATAGGGATGAAAGCAATTGTTGGTGTTATCATTAGTTTTTTTGGTGTTGTGATATTGTCAACAGGCGGAAGCTTTTCTTTTGGAGGCATTAAAGAACCACTTGGTGTAATATTTGCACTTCTCAGTTCTATTGTATGGTCCCTCTATTGGATAATAAATACAAAAAGTAAGAATGACCCTGTTATTTTACTTTTAATTAATTTTTTCTCCGGTCTCATTTTCGCAATAATATATTGCTCAATTTTTCTTGAGATCGGCAAAATACCGATAAATGCATTTTACGGATCTCTTTATATCGGAGTCTTTGAAATGGGGCTGACATTTCTTTTTTGGCTGAAAGCACTAAAATATTCTGTAACAACTGCAAAAGTTTCAGTATTGATATATCTTGCTCCTTTCCTCTCTCTTGTTTTTATAAACTACGTCCTTGGAGAAAAAATATTGTTTTCGTCACTAACAGGACTGATCTTCATCATAACGGGAATACTTGTAAGCAGGGGTGATAAAAAAGCATTGTAGTAACATAAGTCACTGTGAGACTTGAATTATTTATTGTTTATTGATATAAATACTTTTTAACAGGGGATATGAAATAATATGATAGAACAGGGGACTTTAAAGGAAATATCGGCATCAGAACTACTTCTTAAAGGCTTTGCTGAAGAGTTGACCGGTGTACTTTATTTAAAAAGAGAAGAAATATTAAAAGAGCTGTATCTAAGGGATGGTAAGCTTGTTTGGGCAGTTTCAAATTCTGATGTAGATATGCTCGAAAATATTCTCGTGTCAGAGAACAAAGTAGATGCTCAAACTATAAGCCTTCTCAAGAGTGAATCAAAAAGTTTGGTTGATCTTGGTAAATCTTTGGTTGAAAAAGGGATACTTTCTTTTGAAGAATTTGTGGGATATTCAAAGGACCAGTTGGATAAGATATTAAGCAGTGTTGTTAAATGGAGTGATGGTGTTTATTATTTCTCCAAAGATGTGCCTGCCGAAACCTATATAAGTCTTGAAATAAATCTAAAGGAATATATATACGATTTTATTAAAAATAAACTTGATATGGGATTTGTATGGACCCGGATCGGTTCTCTCCAGGAAGAGTTGGAGAAGACAAAAGATGAAGGCCTGATAGAAAAATTTGATCTTTCCCAGGAAGAACTGGAGTTGTTTGACAAATTCCTTGGAGATCTCAGTATAGAGATGATCTCGCTTAACTTCCCGGGAATGGCAAAAGAGGAAATTTTAAAAACTATTTACTTCTTTATGACCGCAGGGCTACTTATTGAAAAATCTGAAAATTTACATGAATTTCAGGGTGAATCGATATTATTATCAGATAAAGATGAAAAGGAAAATGAAAGTTTATTCAATAAAGATGAAATAAGTGAAGACATAGAAAAAATCGACCTTGATCCTCCAACAGAGACTGAGGATGTGATCCCGTCTCAAATTGTAGAGCTGGATGAAATTTCTTCTCCGGAGCCGGTATTTTCTCAGAAAGAGAATATAGTCCCTGAGAAGAAGGATATCTCTTTGTCCGATCAGCTTCTTGAAGAAATAAAAACTGAGGAAAGTAAAAAGAAAAGTAAGCTTATCAATGTTTTACTTATCCTTATACTATTTGTTTTTATCATTGCAGGATTTATATTTATCGTATTGTCACCTGAAGACAGGGCAAAGTTTATTCCTGGGTTTGGAAATGATACTGATATTACTGAGATCTCAGAAAAGAAGATTGAACCTGAAAAGAAAAAGAGGAATCTCCCTGCAACTGAAAAGAAAATTTCTGAAATGAATAATGGACCAGAAAAAAAAGAAGTGAGCAAAGACCCAACACAAAAAAAAGAAATAATAAAAAAGATTCCAAAAAATACAAAAAAAGCGAAACCAGTTCCGGATCCATTTGCCATGTTCCATAAAGGGAGACTATCAGAATCAGGTCTCTTATGGAAAAAGAAAATATTGTCTCAGGGTGGCAGGTTCTCTATCCTGCTTGAGATGGATTGTATGAAGGGTTCAGTATTAAATGCATATAAACAATCTGAAAAATCTGAAAAATTCTTTATACTTAACTTTAAGAGAGGTGACCGGCAATGTTATCTTGTCCTTTTTGGTATATATCCTGACAAAACTTCTGCAGAAAGATCTTTAAATTCTGTTCCGAAATATTTCTGGAAACAAGAAAATCCTCCTAAAGTACTGGATCTTTCTGTTTATTTGTAAAAATTTATTTCAATTGGATATCTCTTTCTCCAAAATTTCGACTATCCTTCTATCTTCAGGCTTAATTTTCGGGTGAAATCTCCCAATCAGTTTGCCTTCAGCGTTAAATATGAACTTTTCGAAATTCCACCTTATCTTTCCCGGAAAGAGAGGATTACTGGATTTTGAAGTCAGGAACTTGTATAAAGGATGCTGCTTTCTACCCTTAACTGAGATTTTTGAAAACATCGGGAATTCAACTCCATACTTAATAGAACAAAAAGATTTGATCTTAGCGTTACTTTCAGGCTCCTGCCAAAGAAAATTATTTGCAGGGAATCCCAGAATAACAAAGTTTTTTTCCTTGTATTTTGAATACAAATTTTGTAATCCCTTGTATTGGCGTGTATAACCACATTTACTTGCAACATTAACAAGAAGAATTACTTTCCCTTTAAATATTTCCAGTTTAATCGGATTTCCATCAATATCATTCATCGTAAAATCAAAAATACTTTCAGGAGTTTTAAGCTCATCTGAATTTAAATCTGATACAAGAGGAAGGCTTATTGATGCAATTGCAGCCATTAGAATAAATAAAGTTTTCATTATGTCCTACTTATACAAGTGCAGCAGCAAGGACGATTGAATAATACTTTGAATCATCATCATCCGCTCTGGAAACAAGAACTGTCGGGAATGGAGTTCCGGTTACAACTCCTGCAAGTTTTGCTCCTCCCAATATTGTCGATGTTTTATAAAAAACATTCCCGGTATCAATATTCGGGAAGATCAGCACATCAGCATAACCTTCAATAGGAGATTTTAAACCTTTTATTTCACAAGCCTTTGCTGACAAAGCGACATCAATAGCAAGTGGTCCGTCGATGATTGCTCCCTTTATCTGTTTTCTGTCTCCCATCTTGGATATTACTGCTGCATCAATAGTAGACTGCATTTTCTCAGATACTTTTTCGTTTGCTGAGATCAAAGCAACCTTAGGATTGAAAATGTTTAATTTTTTTGCTATTTTGACGTTGTAATTTATCATCTGTATCTTCTGATTAATATCAGGATAAGGGATCATTGCAACATCTGATGCTATCAACAATTTATCATAAGTAGAAATATCTATTAAGGCAGTATGGGACAATACAACACCTTTCTTTACAAGATTATATTCTTTGTTAAGAATTGATTTCAGGAAATATGGAGTGGAGATTAATCCTTTCATCAATATATCTGCTTTTCCATCCACAATCAATTTTACTGCAACATCTCCACTTTTCTTCTCATTCGGCTCATTTATAATTTCAAATTTATCAATTGAAATATTAAGTTTATTACATTTTTCAAGGATTAATTTTTTCTCACCCACGAGAATTGCATCAACGACTTTTTCATTAACAGCTCTTTGAACAGCCAGGAGGGTGTCTTCATCCTGAGCAAAAGCAACTGCCATTTTTGGTGTTTTCTGCTCCTTAACAAGTAGTTCAAGTTGTTTTAAAGATTTAATCTGATCCATGTTTCATCTCCTTTGCTCTCCATATCTTTGGTTTTTCCTCACCTCTTAGAACTCTCAGACCTCCTTTCGATAATGCCGCCAATTCATCCTCGCCAGGCAGTATTATCACCGGCGCAATGAATTTTACATGATTCCTGATCATTGCCATCAGATCTTTATCAAAGGCAAGTCCACCGGTAATAATAATTGCATCAATCTTTCCTTTAACAACCGGTGCAAGCGATCCGATACCCTTTGAAATATTATAACCCAAAGCCATATAAATTTCTTTAGCTTTTTTATCTCCTCTGTCCACCATATCTTTTACTTCTCTCATATTATTTGTCCCGAGATGGGCAACTACTCCACCCTTACCGGTAATTTTTTTTTTCAATTCAGGAAGCGAATACAAACCAGTTGTAGCCCATTCAATAAGGCTCCATGTCGGAATAGACCCGGTCCGTTCCGGTGAGAAGGGACCATCTCCATTTAGGCCGTTGTTCACATCTACAACTAATCCTTTTTTATGTATTCCTATTGTGATCCCACCTCCCAGGTGAGCAACTATGAAATTACATTCTCTGTATTTTTTTTTGATTCTTTTTGCCGCTTCCCGGGCCGCCGCTTTTTGATTAAGGGCATGAAATATACTGATCTTTTTTATTTCTGGTATTCCGGTTATTTTGGCAATAGGGTCCATTTCGTCAACAACAACAGGATCTACAATGAAAGCCTTTACACCTATTCTTTGGGCTATATTATCAGCAAGTATCGCACCAAGGCTGGACGCATGTTCAAGAAGATTATTAACAAGAAAATTTATCATTTCTTTATTAACTTTATATGTCCCGGATTTCATTGGGGTGAGCATGCCGCCGCGTCCAACAATTGCATTAAGTTTTGATATCTGGACCTCGCATTTATCAAGGAAATCCAGGACCAGCCCTGTTCTGAACTCTTTCTGATCCATTATAGAATCGAATTGGGAAAGCTCAGTAGTAGAATGTGAAATATTCTCGGACAGGATCATTTTTGTGTTTTTGAATATCCCTATCTTTGTGGATGTAGAACCAGGATTTATTGCGAGAATATAAAAACTTTTCATAGAATAATTTACCCCAAAATCATGGGCATTACAAGTACTTTATTAAAAATTACTCTATATTATATAATCAGATCGAAATTTTCACAATTACCTGGTTCCATACACTAACCTGAACTCCCATTTTCACTGCAGGGCTGAATTTCCACTTCATAATACTTTTTTCTATCGATTTTTTAATGTCCTTTGGGATATTGCTCAAAACTCTTGAACTTTTAATTGTTCCATTCTCATCTATAAGGCACATTATACTTGCCTCGAATTTGTTTCCTGCATATCTGTTTCTTATTGAAGGAGGAAATGTCAATCTTTTACCCGATAATTTAGCCGGTTTCTTATCTACTTCAGTAATAGGCAGAAGTTCCCCTCGCTTGGGTTTTAATGCTTCTAAAGCTTTTTTCTTTCTCTCGATCTCAGCCAGCCTATTCTTTTCATCCTCTGCTTTTTTTAATATTTCTGCCTCTTCAGCTTTTTTCTTATTTTCTTCATCTGTTTTTCTTAATGTTTCTGTTTCCTCTTCTTTTTTCTTCTTTTCTTCCTCCAGTTTCTTTACTCTTTCTCTTTCTTTCTGCACGTCATCAATTTGACTTTGCAGTTTCAATTTCTCTTCCTCCTGCTTTGTCTTCTCTTCTTCTGTTTGTGCTGCTCTGTCTTCAACAGCTCTCAATTGATCACGAAGATCCTGCTCTCTTTTTTCCCCCTCCATTCGAAGACGAATTTCATCGGTTTTTCTGATTTTTTCCTGTTTAGATTTATTTGACTGGACAAAGAAATATGCCCCAACTGCAATTGCAACTATAATAATAGAAGCTATGATCATAAATAACTTGGACTTCCCGCCTTTCTCTCGTTCCTCAAGACCGGACAGGATAGTTTCAACAAGTTCATTATCAACTTTCCCTGTACCTAAACCGGGAGTATCGATTGCAGGAGGAGTGTAAAGTTTTTCACTATCTACTTTGGATTGGACCTGAGTCCTTTCCTTTGAATATAGTGAATCCATAAAATATGCGAGATTGAATGTAACTGAGGATAACTCATCAATATTAAAGGTTTTTGATACGAATTCTTTAAATTCTTTCACACCGGAAAATCTTAATGAAGGATCCGGATGAAGAGTCTTTTTAAAGAACTCCTGAAGTCCGCTTATAAAATCTTTATTGCTTTCATGAATGTGATTTGAAAAGCTGATATTTGCAAGTTTTGCATCAAAATCTTCACCAGGGTTATAAGAAAAATATTTCCCGGTAAGCATTTTAAACAATAAATATCCGAGATGGTAAATATCTGACTGAGGAACGATTTTTTCTCTACGAAGGAATTCAGGTGTCAACCATGAGCCGTATTGTTTCTCCATTCCTGAGAAGATCTCCTCTTCATTATCAAGGTATGGGGATATTCCGTAATTTTTTAAATATATCTTTCCTTCAAAATCTATCAGGATATTGTCTGGAGTGAGGAAACCATGGAATGATTTCTGACCACTGATAACTATGGAAGAGCCGATATCAAGTAGATCGGAAATTGCAGTAGCAATCGAAAAGGCAAGATCAAAGTTGATCGGAATTCCTTTTGATGCGGAATCTTCAAGGATAGAATCAAAACTTATTAATTCCTTGTATGGGAATATCAGCATCTGCTTTTCCCCCATAGTGAGGATCTTGTCCGGAGAGTACAGGCCGGATATATTTGATTTCTTAATACCTTCAAGGAGAATTGTGACCCTTTTCCAGATTTTCGGACTTGAGTAGAGCATCGGGTGTACTTCTGATAACACAAAATGATTTTTAATCTTTCCGTTATCGAGCTCTCCGGCCCTGAAGTTTTTTCCTGTAGAATCCGGATTCATCTCTTCAAAAAGAACATAGTTACCTAGTTGTTTATAATCAGCCATTACTGCACCTCCAATTCTAAATAATAAATAAATATAAAAAAAATATCAATAAAAATAACGATTAGTTTTGTTTTTTTTGATAAATTTATGTACCGAAACTGGTTCCGACCGATCTTGCTGTTTTAATGAGGTCTGAATCCCGTTTAACTCTGCGAGGTTCTGCTATTGCTTCCTTTATCGGAGTAGTTTTAATATCTGTTCCTTTTAGCCCCACCATATATCCAAATTCACCATTGATAACGGCCTCAACAGCATGAAAACCGAAACGGGTTGCGAGAATTCTGTCAAAAGCTGTAGGGCTTCCCCCTCTCTGAACATGACCAAGTATCGTATATCTGGATTCTATTCCAGTGAGATCTTCAATTCTATTTCCAACTACCGTTGATATACCTCCCAGTCTTAAAGGATCGTTGGGATCTGATACCCTCCTTGCAGCAACAACATCTTCCCCTTTTATCTTAGCTCCTTCCGCCACAACTATCAGGGAGAACCTTTTTCCTCTCGACATCCTCTCGTCGATCTTGTCGCCGATCTTTTCGATCGTGAATGGTAGTTCCGGGATTAGTATCACATCCCCCCCTCCTGCAATGCCGGCATGAAGTGCGATCCATCCGGCATATCTTCCCATTACTTCGATCACCATAATTCTGTGATGGGATTCCGCTGTAGAATGGATCTTATCTATTGAGTCGGTTGCAATTGTCAGTGCTGTATCAAACCCGAATGTTACATCTGTTCCTCCCAGATCATTATCTATTGTTTTTGGGATTCCGATTACCGGGATAGAACACTCTTCATAGAGTTTGTTTGCAATTGCCTGTGTTCCGTCACCTCCGATCGTAATTATTGCGTCCAATTCATTATATTCAACAGTTTTTATCACTCTCTCTGATACATCTATATACTTTTTTTCAACTTCATTTGTGTCAGCAGGGTATTTGAAAGGATTATCACGATTAGAGGTTCCAAGTATTGTTCCACCTCTTGGAAGTATACCTGAAACATCTTCCAGACTCAGTTTCTTCAGTTTTTTATTAATAAGCCCGGAGTATCCGTCCCGGATCCCGAACACTTCTATCTTATGATTTAAAATGGAATGGGCTGTAACAGATCTTATTACTGCATTAAGTCCCGGGCAGTCTCCGCCACCGGTTAGAACACCGATCCTTTTTATTTTTTTCTTTGGTCCCATTATAATATTTTTTCTCCTTTCAATTGTTTCATTTTTTAAGATGAGATATGATCTCATCTTCAAGTTCATCTAATTTTATTTTCAGTATGTTTTTATACTCTGAGTACTCACTTTTAAGAACTCCGACAGGTATGTAAACGGGATCTCCGAAAGAAAAATTTATTTTCCCGAAGGGTATCGGAAGAATGAATTTATCCCAGCTTTTGTGAAATATTTTAACTCTGGAGGCGTACCAGCTGACCGGTACTATTGCAGCCCCGGTCTTTTTGGCAATATGAATAGTCCCATCTTTTATTTCTCTTGGGGGTCCCTTTGGTCCGTCTGCTGTTATCATTATCTCAGAATTCTCTTTTTTTATCGCATTGATCATTTTAATAAAAGCTCTGGCTCCTCCATGGGAAGACGAGCCCCTTATCGGATTCATTCCAAACTCTTCGGCAATGCGTGATACTATTTCACCATCAGTTGAAAACGAGATCAACGGACGGGCATTTGTACCCTTGAACTTAAAAATGTTATAGAAAATATGTCTGTGCCAGAAGATATAGATTATCGGTTGTCCTGAATTTCTGAGTGTTTCAATTTTTTTTTCACCTGAGATCCTTTTCCTGCAGGTAAAAACAATTGAATTTATAAGCATCCTGGCTGCTTTTGAAATTAGAAAGAATTTAATTTTCTGACCTGATCCCATATTTTTTCATCTTGTAAAGAAGAGTTCTATAACTTATTTTTAAAGCCTCCGCAGTTTTTTTCCGATTGAATCCTGTCTCCTCAAGTGTCTCTTCTATACTCTTCTTCTCCAAGCTGATTACAATTTGAGACGATAACTTCTTAAGACCTGCAGACCCGGGTATTCTATCCGGAAGTGAGGGTTCTTCTTTTGGAAGAATTATATCTTCTGTATCAAGTGTATCACCTTTTAAAGTTATCAGCCCTCTCTCAATTGCATTCTGAAGTTCCCGTACATTCCCGGGCCAGCGATATTTACCCATTTTTTTCAATGCATTTGCAGAGATCTTGATATCGCCTTTTCTCATCTCTCTAGAAAATTTTTTTACAAAGTATTCTGCAAGTAAGGGAATGTCTCCTTTTCGTTCTCTCAGTGGTGGAATGTGTACCGGAAAGATACTTAGTCTGTAATAAAGGTCTTTTCGGAAGTCACCATTTTTTACCGCCTTATCCAGATCTACATTCGTTGCAAATATAAATCTTATGTCAAGAGATATCTCTTTGTTACTACCCAGTCTTGTCACTTTTTTTTCTTCAATTACTCTGAGGATCTTTCCCTGAAGGCTTGTAGGCAGGTCTCCTATCTCATCAAGGAAGAATGTGCCTCCCTGAGATAATTCAAGTTTACCGTTATGCCTTAGATGTGCATCTGTGAAAGAACCTTTCTCATGTCCGAACAGCTCATTTTCCAAAAGTGTTTCAGGAATTGATGCTGAATTAATTGCTATAAAAGGTTTATGTTTCCTGGGGCTTAATTCATGTATAGCCCTTGCAAAAAGTTCTTTCCCTGTTCCACTTTCACCTAAAAGTAACACCGGAGTATTTGTAGGTGAAACTTGCTGAAGTTTCTCTATCGATTCGGATAATGACTCACTTTTCCCGATTATAGAATACTTGTCAGATTCCCTACGCAATACACTTTTCAGTGCAATATTCTCTCTTAGCATTCTTGTTGATTCTATTGCTTTCTCAATTATAATAAAAAGGTATTCGGGATCGACCGGCTTGGAAACGAAATCGAATGCTCCTGCTTTTATTGCCTCTACTGCAAGTTCAATCGATCCGAATGCTGTAAGGATTATAAAGGGGATATCGAAATGCTTTATCTTTTTAAAAAAAGTCAATCCATCCATATCGGGAAGTTGCAGATCAGATATGATCAGATCATAATTCTCTTTTTTTAAGAGGAGTAGTGCGGTAGAAACGTCCGGAGCCGTCCCTGCAATATATCCTTTTTCGGAAATTATATTGCTGAGCATTTCCAGCATTGAAGGGTTGTCTTCAACGATCAGTATCTTTTCCATACTTCTTTATTATAAAGTATAATGAAGCTGTTTTCAAAGTTATAAAGATTGAATTATCCTGGAACAAAGAAAATGGAAAATGAAAAGAACTGAATACATATTTTCCAATGAGCTGAAGAGAAAATTTTCTTCTCGTGATAATACTGAGATAAAAAATGTTGATCGGGACCTTACCGGTCTGATCACTGCCGGCGTCAGTCTGGATTGGAATGGTGATATCCTCTGGCTTCATCCGGAAAATTCCAACCTGTTTGAGGTCAGATCAAAACTCAGACTCTGGATGAATCTTACAGGCTCTGAAAAGGATATTGTTATTTTTCCACTCCCATTCGGTGATCCCTATGTAAACAACTTGATCTATCCGGATTTTCATATTGAAAAATTCAATTTCTTTAAAGTGAAGCTGAAGAAAAAACAAGTGATAATCATAGCAACAATTCTTTCTGCTTCAATCGGATTCGAAGATCCGGACAGGATTGGCGATCTGATCTTTTCACTCCGGGTTAAAGATGAGATAAAGAGAGATATCCTGATCGAAAAATTGCATGATATGGGTTATTCACATTCTAACTATGTCGACGATCCCGGAGAATTTCAGAAGCGGGGAGGTGTTCTGGATGTTTTTCCTTCAGGAACAGAATATCCGGTACGTATAGAGTTCTTTGGAGATGAAGTGGAGTCGATCACTTTTTTCGATCGCAACACCAGAAGATCTGTTGGTCAATCGGATTCTATTGAGATTCCATTGTATGGTTTGTTCGGAAAGGAGATGAAGTTTGAAGATCTGTTGTCAGGGCATAAGTTCAACCTTTTAACCGGGATAATGGAAAATCCGAAATTAATCTATGATGATAAATTATCAGTAGAAAAAAGTTCAGAGGTTAGCAGGGAAAATTTCCGGAAGATATTCAAACTGAATTCTGGGACTGAGATTCCCGAGCCTGATAAATTGTTCAAAAAAATTCCTCAGGGCACTCCTTATCTGAATATCTCAGGCGAAACTGATGAAGTAACAAAAAAAACTGAGTTAAGGAAGCTGAATAAAAACTTGCGAGAGTTTAATACCGAAGATCTGGGAAAACTGAAGAGGAGATCTGTTGATTCAACGATATTTCTATTTACAAAAAGTCTGAGTCTCAGAGAGAACCTTCAAGCGGGTGGGGTCAGGTTAAGATTTGAAGATCATATAATTCCCCACTCATTTGTAAATGTTTCAACTTCTTCATACTTTTTAACTGATCGCAAATATATTTTCAGGGATAATATCGGAGATGTTGAAGATGTCGATAGTGAAAGTCTGCTGAAAACCCTTGAACCGGGTGATCATATTGTACATGAGAAGCATGGAATAGGAGTGTTCCGCGGGCTTCAATTGCTTGAATTCTCAAATTCTCAACAAGAATTCATAAAAGCTGAATATCTCAATAATGAACTTCTTTATGTTCCTGTATCAGAAGCAAACGTTTTAAAAAAATATTTCGCATTTAAAGGTGAACCGGGGAAACTTGATCGGATTGGCGGGAAGAGTTGGAGTCAAAAAAAGACTCGTGCAAAAAAAAGCATTATTCAATTCGCAAAAGAATTACTGGATCTATACGCTCTGAGGAGTTCAATAGAAGGTTATTCACATAAAGGTGATCGTGATATGGAATATCATCTGGAAAGAACTTTCCCCTTTGTCGAAACTCCCGATCAGGTCTTGGCTATTAAAGATGTTATGGCCGATCTGGAAAGAACTTTCCCAATGGAGAGGCTTGTTTGCGGTGATGTCAGTTTCGGAAAAACTGAAGTTGCTATCAGAGCTGCTCTCAGAGTAGTAAGCAGCGGGAAGCAGGTAGCTGTTCTTTGCCCGACAACAATACTTGCCATGCAGCATTACAGAACCTTCTCAAAGAGATTCGAAGGGCTACCGGTCAATATTAGAATGTTGTCCAGAATGGTCTCGGCTGCCAAGCAGAAGCATGTCTTTGAAGAGCTTAAAAATGGAAGCATTGATATTCTGATCGGTACCCATTCGATACTTTCAAATAAAGCAGAGTATAAAAATCTCGGATTATTTATAATTGATGAAGAGCAGAGATTTGGGGTTTTTCAAAAAGAGAAATTGAAACAGGGAAGAGAAAATGTGGATGTTCTGGTTCTTTCCGCAACACCGATCCCCAGGACCTTATCACTCTCAATGGCCGGCCTTCAGGATATCTCTACCATCAGGACCCCCCCAAGAGGGAGAATGAAAATAAGGAACTATATAGGATCATTCTCGAGGCAAATAATAATCTCGGCAATACTAAAGGAAACTCAGAGAGGGGGAGGCATTTATATAATTTATAATTCTGTGGCAAAGATCTTCTCATTTAAAGAACTCCTGAACAAATGGTTACCGGATATAAAAATAGCAGTGATACATGCAAAAATGAGAAGTCAAAACATAGAAAAGAATCTGCTTGATTTTATTAATGGGGAGTATTCAGTGTTGTTATCAACAACGATCATTGAGAATGGTATTGATATATCTAAAGTGAATACTCTTATTGTTGTTGACGCTGAGAAATTCGGTCTTACCCAATTATATCAATTGAGGGGACGTGTCGGAAGGGGTGAGCAACAGGCATACGCCTATTTTCTGACAGGCAGTGATGTGATCTCTGAAAAAGCAAGATTAAGGCTTGATGGGATAAGGGATCATTCTGATGTGGGATCCGGATTTAAACTTGCTGAGTATGATCTGAAATTAAGGGGAGCAGGGTCATTGCTTGGAAATAAGCAACATGGACACATAGAGGCTCTGGGTTTTGACTATTATAATTCCCTCCTGAAACAGGAAGTTGATGATCTGAAGGGCAAAAAGGAGAAAGAATGGAATGGAGAAGTAAATGTTCATTTCAGATATTCGATAGGGAGCGACTATATTTCAAGAAGTTCTGACAGGATAGATTTTTACTCAAAGATAATTAATGCAAAAGATATGGATGAGATCGAATTGCTTAAAAATGATCTGTTAAGTAGATTTGGAGACGGGGGAGATGATATATCAAAGATATTCTATGTAGCAAAAGTAAAACTTATTGCTGCTGAGGCCGGAACATCCAGCGTATCTATATTTTCTGATCATTTTATCTTTGAATTTGAGAATGTTGAGAAAACAGATAATATTCTAAATAAGCTTACATTGAGTGATTTTGAGAAAGAAAGAGATGAAATAAACTCAGTTTCTTTCAGTTATAATGCAGAAAGTGAAATACTCAATGATCTTTATAATACATTAAAAAAGTGAGAAAGATCTTTATTGAAAAGGGTTTTATCTGATATAATTTTAATATGAACAAAATCCTGATTCTTTTCAACCCTTCTTCTGCCGGTGGCAGAGCAATAAAAAAAAAAGGTCGTATAGAGAAAAAATTTGAAAAGTGGAATGTTCCGTATGAACTCTATGTGACTGATTCAGAGGAAGATCTGAAAGATATGGCGGCAAAAGCTGCAAGAGATAAAAGGGATATAATTGCTGCTGGAGGGGATACAACCTTTACATTTGTTGCAGAAGAAATACTCCGGAGTAATAATCGGGATCATATTAACTTCGGAATGATAGGTACCGGTTCTGTCAACGATATTGTCAGGGGAATTGGCATGGATGATGTTGACCATCTTTTGAAAGGTATTAAAAAGGGATTAACTCATAAAATAGATGTAGGAAAGGTTGAGACGCTGCCTGATGGAGAAACCTATTATTTTCTCGGTTCCCTTGGGCTCGGACTTGGCACAACTGTTAACAAATTTGTTGAGAACTGGAAAGAAAAAGGGATCTTGATCACCAGGATAAAGCCGGCAATGGAGATATCCGGATTCATAAAGGGAATCAGGGGTTCGTTTTCTGAAAATAAAGTACCAATAAAAGTTATTGTTGAATGGGAAAACAAGAAGATCGAGCGTGAAGTAACAATTCTGGTCTTTCAAAATACTCCCCTCTATTCGCGGAGCTTGAAACTCAGCCCTGATGCATCTCCATATGATAATATTCTTGATTGTGCGATTATAAATACAACATCCCTTTCAAATACACTTGGTCTTGCTGTATCAGTTATGAGGAATAAACATCTGGAGCGACCTGAAATTGAGATAATAAGATCAGGAGAGTTCCATGTAACTTCACGGGAAAAAATCGATATTTCAATTGATGGCGAGATAATTGGAGATGTAAATGAGTTCAGGGTTTCACTATTAAAAAATAGTTTGAATCTTTTTCTTCCGGATGACAATTCAGAATAATTCTATTTGATCCCGAACATATCTATGTTGTCTCTCCTGTCACCCATCAGATGCTCGGCAAAATAGTACCACATCATCCTTTCAAGATAGGAAGTATACTCGTCATAAGCATGACGCTTCCCGGGGAATATCATCATATCAAATCTCTTCCCTTTTTTTATCAATTCATTTGCGAGACGAAATGTATTTGCCGGATGGACGTTATTATCGATCTCTCCATGAATCAGCAGCAGGCGCCCTTTTAAATTTCCTGCAACTTCAATGTTTGTTGCTATATTTTTTTCAATCCCATAATGGATTTCACCCCAATTATAATCATATATGTTGTTATCATGATTCCCGCATGATGAAACTGCTGCTTTATAGAAGTCCGGATATACGAGAATAGCTGCAGCGGCCATAAAGCCCCCTCCAGATCTCCCGTATATTCCAACCCTGCTGACATCAATATAATCAAATATTTCTGCCAATTGTTCAATAGCATATTTGTTGTCAGCAAGTGGGTAGTCCCGTGCATTTCCATATCCATAATTGTGGTATTTTCTTGATCTGAGAGGGCTTCCACCCCGCTGACCGACCGTAATTACGATAAATCCTAATTGAGCAAGCGGGATATTACTTACTCTGTTATCCCTTACCTGGAAGAAGGTTTTAGGGACAGGTTCACCTTGCGGTCCCGGATAGACATAAGATATTACAGGATATTTTTTCCCTTTCGTCATATTGAATGGTTTCCACATAACACCATAAAGATCAGTCTCGTTGTCAGCAGCTTTAACCTTGAATTTTACCGGCGGTAACCATCCTGATGACCTGAGTTCTGTCGTGTCCAGTTCTTCCATTTTGAAAATGATATTCCCATCAATGTCTTTCAGAACAGATATATCAGGGTTCTTAACAGTTGAATATGTATCGGTGTAGTATTCCAGTGATGATGACATATGGACAGTGTGGGTACCGATCTCCGGTGTAAGTTCTGTAAATCCATTTCCATTAAAATCAATCCTGTAATATTTCCTGTAATAAGGATCTTCGTTCTCCCTCTTTCCATAAGCAGCAAAAAATATAAACTTTTTTTCTTTATCAATACTTATGATGTTTGAAACAGTAAAATCTCCTGAAGTTAATTGTTTTAATTCATATCCATTTCTATCATGAAGGTAGATATGCCCCCTTCCGCTTTTCTCTGACCACCAGATGAAGCGACCATTCTCACCGGTTTCATGGAATTGTTGAAAGTCAGCATTCCAATAAGGCTCAGATCTTTCCTTTATGAGTATTTTGACCTTTCCGGTTGAAGTATCAGCTTCACAAAGTTCAACATCCTTCCAGTCTCTTGATGTCCTCACGAAGTATATTGTCGACGGATCATCTCCGGGATAGATGCCACTTACTCCTTCGCTTCCTATCTGTTGATTTTTCCATTTTTCAGTTTCAATTCCCCTGATCTCTCCACTTTTAATATCAATTATAGAGATATGAAATCGGGGTAGCTCTTTGTCCCCCGCCATTGCATATTTATATAATTCAAGGGTAGGCCGGGGATCTGAAAGTGAATGTATCAGAAACAGATCCTTTAGTTTTCTCTTGTCTTTCCTGAGACAATATATATTTTGTGAATCTGAGAACCATACTCCGATCGTACTCTCTTTCTTAGTACAATTTTCACCTTTCTCGTTAACTGAATAACTGAACCATTTTTCTCCGTCATTAGTGAGTTGTTTCTCAATAGAATTTTTTTTTGACACATTTTTTAAATAAATATTGTGCCCTTTAGAATAAATAATCCATTTCCCATCAGGAGATCTTTTCCCAAACCCCATTTTTTCTCTTATTTTCAAGACCGATCCTAGATTTGTCAGCTTTTTGTTTTTCAAGTTGTACCGGAATTTGTTTTTCTTGTATATGAAGCTAAAGTCTCTAAGGTTTTTATCTAGTCTTGTCTCTTTTAATTCGAGGGAATCCGGATCAGATTTTTCTCCCGTTATTTTAAAGATCTTTTTTGAAAGTAATTTTCTATTCAACAAAGTTCTTTTTATTTTTTCACGAGCATTAATATAATAATACTCAGTGATATTATTTTTCTTGAACTCATAGATGAAAATGTCACTCTCTTCGACCCAGGCAGGATTTACACTTCTCGTCCCAACTAACTTACGGAGGTTCTCAGGTGCAAATTTCTCTGCTGTTCTGAAGTCAGCTTTTTCTCCATAGAAAGGTGAACCTAATACGATTGAGAAAATCATTGCAATAAAAATGTTTTTTTTCATTATTCCTCCGGAAATTTAATTAACTCTTTAATGAGAAAGTTTATTTGAATACTGAAATAATATCAACATATGGAAATCAGGGAAGTATGATAATATTATAATTTTCGAGAAGAAGGAGACATATAATGAGATCAGGAAAAATTTCTCTGTTAATACTGGTAATAATTTTGTTTGGTTTAATTTCCCGCAATATAGATGGATGTACTACTGCAATTATCGGTAAAGAAGCATCAAAAGATGGAGTTCCGATGTTGTGGAAGAACAGAGATACAGGTTACCTCTCTAATAAAATTATTTATGTGGAAGAGAAGCCGAATAGTTTTGTTGCGATAGTGAATTCAACCGAGACATCAGGTCGATTTGTTTATGCAGGTCTGAATTCAGAAGGTTTTGCTATCACTAATACTGTTGCATATAATCTCCCGAAGATCGAGAAAGAAGTTCACGATCTTGAGGGGCAGATCATGTCGGACGCATTAAGGACCTGCGCCACAGTGGATGATTTCGAAAAATATATAAAAAAAAATCTCGGAAAATCACTCGGGAGCTGGTCAACCTTCAGTGTTATAGATGGGGAAGGGGGTTCAACCCTTTTCGAGGTTCATAATAACGGGTACAAAAGATATGACACGAACATATCTGAAAAAAATTATTTTGTTGTAACAAACTTTGCAAGAAGTGGAAGAAATGGAGAGGGGGAAGGCTATCTGAGATTTGAGCAGGCGACAAAATTATTTTTAAAAATCCCTCTACTTGAAATTGATCAAATATCTATTTTCCAGAAGATCTCACGTGATATCGGGAATCCTCTTGTTAAACATCCTTCAATAGTAGATCTGAAGGAACAACCATCCTCAATTCCACTCTGGATACATTCAAGAAATTGTATAAATCGCCCCAGCACATCAGGAGCAATTATAATATCGGGTAAAAAAAAGGGAAATCCAGACTCTATTTCAACATTTTGGGTGATCCTTGGTGAGCCACTTACATCAATAGCTGTACCGGTATGGGTAGAAGCGAAATCATCCCCTGTACAATTGTGGAGAGGAGAGACAGCTCCGATCTGCAAAGAATCATTAAGGATAAAAAAAATTGTCCATCCATTCTCTGAAGGCTCAAAGAAAAATTATATGAATGTTACAAGGTTGGATAACGAAGAGGGCACCGGGTTTCTTCCTGTTATTCTGAAAACTGAGAATAAAATATTCAAAAGAACAGCTGAATTTTTAAAGAAAAAACATTCACCTGATGAATTATCCGAATTCCAGACAAAAATGTCAGAAATGGCGCTGGATACACTTAAGAAAATAAAGTAAATTTTTTATAGAATAAGTTCAGTGAAAATTTCGAAGTAGTTTTAAACCACTCAGAACATTATTCATGATCAATACGTATCCATTTTATTAAAATATGTCAAAGGAGATTCGTTTATGAAAATTAAAGTGATTTTTATGGTGATTTGCATACTTTTTCTTTTTAGTAATGCGGAAGGAAAGATCAATGCAAAATTAATGAGGTATATGGATGTTTCTGATACACAGATAACTTTTGTGTACGGAGGAGATATTTGGTTGATGCCGAAGATTGGGGGAACAGCTGTTCAGGTAACCCACTCCCCCGGCGAAGAGTCGTGGCCGAAATTTTCTCCTGATGGAAATTTCATTGGGTACACTGCATCTTATAATGGGAATAATGATATTTATGTCATACCTGTAACAGGCGGCATACCTGTCAGAGTAACATATAGCTCACATCCGGACAGGATGATTGACTGGCATCCTGATGGGAAGAGGATATTATTCAGATCCTCCCGTGAAAATGGTATACGCAGACTCGGACAGTTCTTTCTTGTAGATAAGGATGGCGGCTTCCCGATCAAGATGAATATCCCTTATGGTGAACTTGGCACTTTTTCTCCAGATGGGAATAAGCTTGCGTATATAACAAAGATAACTGAAAACTATCCTTTTAAAAGGTATAGGGGTGGGCTTGCATCAGATATTATAATTTTTGATCTGAACGATAATAAGGCAGTAAACATAACAAAAACCGAAGCTACAGAAGGTAAACCTGCCTGGTCGGGGAAATATATTTATTTCCTTTCTGATCGTGGTGAACATATGAGACATAATATATGGAAGTATTCCACTATTGATGAATCATTTGAACAGTTAACTGAATTTAATGATTTTGACATAACTTATATGTCTGCCGGAAGCAAAGAGATAGTTTTTGAGTCCGGTGGTGGACTATATTTAATGGACCTGGCAAATGAAAAGTATAAGCAAGTTGAAGTTAGTGTTATCAGCGATCTGTCAACAGAAATGGCAAAGAAAAAGAATGTAGGGAAACAGATCACAAATATGACTTTTTCTCCCGATGCGAAACGGATCATTTTCGAGGCAAGGGGAGAGTTGTTTGATGTCCCGGCAGAAAAAGGTTTTGTAAAGAATATCACAAAAACAAGCGGTGCATGGGAACACGATCCTTCATGGTCCCCTGATGGGAAAAGTATTGCTTACTGGAGTGATGTCTCAGGTGAATATGAGATCTATCTCAAAGATCTTTCAGGGAAAGTAAAACAACTCACAAAAAGAGGAAAAGGATACGGATACAGATTATTCTGGTCTCCTGACAATAAAAACATTGCTTTTATTGATGAGACAAACAAAATATATATTGTTGATATTGCTTCCGGAAAAACAACAAATGTTGCTCATACAAAGTGGAATGTCGGACATGGCGGGAGGTTTGGCTATAGAATATCATGGTCTCCTGATTCACAATGGCTGACGTTTGAGCTTGGGATGGATAATGGGAATAATGCAGTGTTTGTTTATGACCTGGTTGGCAAAAAACTGAACAAGGTCACAAGTGGATTTTACATGGACTACAATCCGGTATTCAGTGAGGATGGAAAGTACATCTATTTCATGACGAACAGAAGTATGAGAGCTGTTAATTCTGATCTGGGTGACGGGACATGGGTATACCCGAATAGCGGTCAGTTGGCTGTAATAAGTTTGACGAAAGGGACAAAATCTCTCCTTTATACTGAGAACGATTCTTACAAACCCTCCGGGAAGAAATCTGATAATGGGAAAAAGGAAGACGAGAAGAAGGACAAGAAAAAACCTGAAATATCTGTAAAAATTGATCTCGATGACATTGAATCCAGACTGGAGATACTTCCTCCAAAAGCAGGTAATATGGGGAGGCTGTTTTCTCTGAAAGGTAAGATCGTATATGTCAAATGGCCGAATTCCGGAAGTAATGATAAAGATCCTTCACTCATGTTCTACGATATCAAAGAGAGGAAAGAGAAGAAAATAATATCCGGAGTTAGTAATTATGTTGTTTCATCAGACGGGAAATCAATTCTGGTCAAAATAAAGAGGAGCTACGGGATCATCAAACCTGCTCCCGGACAGAAAATAAAGAAACCGGTCCCGACTAATGCTCTGGTTATGAACCTGGTACCTAAAGAAGAATGGCATCAGATATTTAATGATATATGGAGAAGGTATCGTGATTTTTTCTATGATCCGGCAATGCAGGGTGTTGATTGGGATTTAATGAGAAAAAGATATGGAGATCTTATTGCTCATGCTCGAACACGAGTGGATGTTAATAATATATGCTCAAGTCTTTCGGCTGAATTAAGTGCAGGCCATACTTATACTTTCGGTGGTGATTCCGAGAGAGTTGTACCCAGTATTTCAGGGTTTCTTGGGGTAGACTGGGGTATGAAGAGCAATAAACATATAGTTAAAAGGATCGTGAGACCTGCTGCCTGGGATACTATTGCAAGGTCCCCATTTGATAAAACAGGAGTCAATGTTGTCGAAGGGGATTATGTTCTTGCTGTTAATGGTATTGAACTTGATACGGGGAAGGACCCTTATTTCGCTTTTGAAGGACTCTCTGGTAAGACTGTTGAGCTAACAATAAGCAAAAGTGGTTCGTATGATGATTCAAAAGAGATCGTTGTGCAATGCCTGACTCAGCGTGAAGATACAGATCTGAGATTTCATGAATGGATCGAAAAGAACAGACTGATGGTTGATAAACTTTCAAATGGAAAACTCGGTTATGTCTATATGGCAGATACTTCATCAAGGGGACAGAGAGATCTTGTCCGCATGTATTATGCACAGGTACATAAACAGGGTTTTGTTATTGATGAGAGGTTTAATGGTGGTGGACAACTGGCAGACCGTTTTCTCGAATTGTTAAAACGTCCGGTTATTTATAATTTGAACTGGCGTCACGGGAAAGATCAAACCGTACCGTCCAAGATGAATACAGGTCCGGTTGGAATGCTGATCAACGGATGGGCTGGTTCAGGAGGGGATGGACTTCCCTGGGCATTTCGCGAATTAAAGGCAGGCCCGATCGTTGGTGAAAGGACTCTCGGAATTCTTGTAGGACCTGCAACAGGGCACAGGCTTATTGACAGTGGGGGGATTACAGTTCCGGGTGCAAGGTTGTA
>DBOL01000062.1 GCA_002299555.1 Candidatus Aminicenantes bacterium UBA647 | reverse complement strand
TATCAATTCATACAATATTTATGCTGATGTGCTGATGAAGAGATCTGAACCGGTAATGTTCGAGTCTGAAACCATTAATATCTTCAGATCAAGAGTTGAAAAACAACCGGATAACGGTGTTGCACACTATTACCTCGGATTAATATATGATCAATTTGGATTATACCGTGAAGCTCTAAAGAGTCTACTTGAAAGTAAGAAATTTATGAAATCTGAGAATTTACTGATAAAAAAGATCACTGAAGTAAAACTCAAAATAGAAAGTGAAAACTGAAATTTGCATTAGCTTTAATCACTAAAGTAATAAAAGTCTTTCATATACCAATAGTGCAATGATGAATGATTTCCCTTTAAATTATCAGAAAATGGTATATAATTACTGGATTCGGAGGTAATAATGTATCAGAGGATAAGGTTTGATTTTCAGCAAGAGTTGATGAATATAAAAAAGGGCGGACTTTCTAAGGAAGAACGGGTTATTCTGAGTGATCAGAAACCTTTAATTGAAGTTTCATATCCAAAAGGAGAAGAGCCTGAGAATGTATTGAATTTTTGTGCTAATAACTATCTGGGATTAGCTAATCATCCTGAACTTATAAAAGCGGCAAAAGAATCACTTGATACTCACGGTTTCGGACTTGCATCAGTCAGATTTATTTGTGGTACTCAGGATATCCATATAGAACTTGAGAATACTATTTCGAAGTTTTATGAAACAGAGGATACTATTCTTTATTCCTCATGTTTTGATGCAAACGGCGGCTTGTTCGAATCTATCCTCGGGCCTGATGATGCAATTATTACTGATGCCTTAAATCATGCAAGTATAATTGACGGTATCAGATTATGTAAGGCAAAGAGATATATTTATGATCACTCTGATATGGAATATCTTGAAAAGATAATCCAGAGAGCGAGATTGGGAATGGATATATGGGAAGGACCCGGGCTTTCAAAGGAGCCGAAACCTGCACGAAATATCATGATAGCAACGGACGGAGTTTTCTCAATGGATGGAGATATAGGAAAATTAAAGGAAATAGTGGAATTAGCAAAAAAATATGACGCTTTAGTTATGGTGGATGATTCACATGCAACCGGTTTTCTTGGTAAAAAGGGTAGGGGTGCTGTTGAATATTGTGAAGTTCTGGGTGAAGTTGATATTATCACTTCTACACTTGGGAAAGCAATGGGTGGAGCTTCAGGGGGATTTACGACAGGGAGAAAAGAGATAATCCAGATGCTAAGACAGAAATCCCGTCCATACCTATTTTCAAATACACTTGCTCCATCAATTGTATCTGCTTCTTTAAAGGCATTTGAGATCATTGGAGAAAGTGATGATCTCAGAGAAAAATTAATGGAGAACACGCAATATTTCAGGGAAAAAATGACAGAGGCCGGTTTTAAAATAATTAAAGGAATCCATCCGATAGTTCCAATAATGCTTGGCGATTTTGAAAATGATGCAATGCTTGCACAGGAAATTGCAAAAGACCTTTACCTTGAGGGTATTTATGTTGTCGGCTTCTTCTTCCCGGTAGTCCCGAATGGTAAAGCCCGGATAAGAGTGCAGATATCTGCAGCCCATGAAAAAGATCATCTTGATAAAGCTATTGAGGCATTTAAAAAAGTAGGGAAAAAACACAAAGTGATCTGATATATTTTTTATTTTGGATCTTCTATTCAAGGAATCCGAGAGCAGTCTCTGTTTCTCCGTTCATAATAATTGAAATAGTTGAATCATTTTTCATATCATCAGAAGAAACTACCATTATCACTTTATCCATTGAACGGTCATCAGGATAGAATTCTTTCAGATGGTTGGGGAGTTTCTTAAGTTTATCAAATTTGAATTCGGTCCCCTCGTTGTCAGGGTAAAGAGGTAGATATTTAATATTTGATTCAACCATATCCTGAAAAAAGTGAGTACCGAATGAAAGTTCAGGTGTATATCCATCTTTATTATACGCAAGTTCGATCAGCATTGAAGTATTGAATATATCACTATAAGTGACCTGAACACCCAGTTTTATATCACCTCTGCTTCCCCATCTTCCAGGCCCGATCAGGATGAACTCTTTTGCAGGAAGTTTCTTGTTCAGATCAGAAATGATGTGTGCTGTTTTTTTCATCTCATCTTCAGTTGGAAGTGAATTATATTCATCGGGGATTACACAGACAATATATTTGATCCCCTTTACTACACCTGTAGTTATATACCTGTCAGCTCTTATGATAACGTCTTCCTTATCAACATTTTCAGGGATTTCAACTTTCATTTCGGAATGAGATCGGACCTGTGGGCGACATTGAAGTATAAATAATTTTTCACCATCACTTGCGAACTCAACATCGACAGGAGATTTGAATGATTTACTCAGGATCTTCAGGATCTTATCCATCTTCCTTAAAAAATGGGGAGTGTCTGTTAATTTCTGAAAAGTGACAAACGTATCTGAGTCTGATGGATCAAACATTATACCTATGGGAGGGGAAAGATCTCTGTTTTTATCAACAGAGATAATATCTTCAATTCTTTTTATCTTATCTCCAAAATTTTTTATAAGGGGTTTCAGCTCTACGGTCTCGAATTCGTTAGTTCTAAGATTTAGAACGTCAGCTCTTTTCTGTGCGTATCTTATTTTATCCTCATAAGTAATATTGATCCTCAGTCCAGGTTTTCCCGGTGAAGCAAGGAAGGGATAATCATCAGCCACCCGGTCTACAGCTCTTGTACCAAGTCCTGCTACCATCCTGACAACTCCATCTTCTCTCTCTATCCTCGGAGACCACCTGAATTCATTATTAGAGAATGCGACACCTGAATAAGTTGGGAAAAAATAATCACCAACCCGGTTACCAACTACTTCCTGGAGAAGTATTCCCATCTCTTCCTGAAAATCAATAAGTCCCCTCTCCTTCCTGTATTCGATAGGATCAGGCCCGAAAATGCTTGCATATATTTCAGATATTGCATCTAAGAGTGAACTTAAATTTTCATCATTTGTCCCGGCATTAGCAAGAAAAAGGCTTTTATATTTCCCGGAAAAGGCTGCATCAAAACTATCCTCCAACAGACTTGAAGATCTTACAATGATCGGTTTATCTCCTATTTCCTGAAGCAGGTTCTTTAATTGGCTGATTATTTCCAGCGGGAAGAAAGAGTTCTTAAATAATTGTTGAAGGTAGGGGTATCCTGCACGAATCTCAGCGGTTTCAAGATATTTAAGGCTTGTAGTTTCTTCAAGTGCATTATAATGAATAAAATTCGTGATCGTATCTGAAGTTATATACCAGCTTTTAGGAACATCCACATCTTTGAGATCAGGGTCATTTTTGATCTCATTTCTAAGTATCTCATGCCCAAGTATTAATCCAGCGCTCTTTCCACCCAATTTGCCACTACCTTTGGATGGACCTATTGTCCTTTGAGCGATCCTGTAAAAATCCTTTACAAGGATATGATGTTTTGCAATATTTATATAATTGAGGTTTGAGGAGAGGAATCTTCTGATCAGGAGAACCCGCAGGTTCACAAAATCATCAGGAGACATTTCAAGTTCTCCCTTAGGAATCTTAATAAATCTGGATAAGACTTCCCTGGAATCAACTAATGGAATATTTTGACTCTCAAATGCTATTGAAAGGAACCTGCTTCTTTCTTGTGAGAGCCATGTTTTTACCTGATCTGTAATTTCATCATCAAGAATTGTTTCCCCCGCAATTTGAAATACCTTATCTGAGAAATTCTTAAGTGAGCCCCTGTTGATCTTCGGATTCGGCATATTAGAATAGAGTTTGCTCTCTACGTGATCCGTTTTCTCCGGGATGATCGTTTTCTCAAGATCTTCAAGTAACTCTGTGATCTCCGGGATATTAAGCGTATAAAGATAGTATATCATTCTCCGGACTATCCTGTTAAACAGGACAATATCCAGTTTTTCCAGCATGTCAATTATTATAGCCCACTCAGGCTTGCCAGATTTCATACTATCAGAATAATATAATC
Organism: Candidatus Aminicenantes bacterium UBA647; assembly: GCA_002299555.1. Taxonomy (GTDB): domain Bacteria; phylum Acidobacteriota; class Aminicenantia; order UBA2199; family UBA2199; genus UBA647. The sequence goes on along the minus strand of DBOL01000062.1, from coordinate 8,331 downwards.
AGATAATTATTTATACCCATCCTCTGAGTTTACTTGCTTCTGCAACCCTTGCAATGGCGATCATATACGCCGCATCTCTCATAAATATCCCTCTCTTTTCAGAGAGTTCGTAAACTCCATAAAAAGCTTTGGTCATGATATTATCCAATTTTTCTATCACTTCGTCCTTTGTCCAGAAAAAATTCATATTCCCCTGGATCTGCTCAAAATAACTGCAAGTAACACCACCTGCATTTGCAAGAAAATCAGGAATAACAAATATCCCCATATCACTCAGTATCTTATCTGCTTCGGGAGTAGTAGGACCATTCGCACCCTCTGAAATAAATTTTACCTTATCAGATATGTTCAGTACCGTTTGAGCATTTATCTGATTTTCAAGTGCAGCAGGAATAAGAATGTCTACTTCTCTATTAATCCACTCATCACCTGATAATATTTCATACCCGATATTTTTTGCTTTTTTCTTGTCAATACCACCAAACTTATCAGTGATGTCAAGAAGTTCCTGAAGGTTAATGCCTGACTCTCTGTAAAATGAATATGATTTTTGATCCTGCTGATCCCAACTGGAAACGCATACAGTTTTGCCGCCATACTTGTGGTATAGTTCTATAGCATATTGTGCGACATTGCCGAAACCCTGAAAAGAGGCTGTTGTCCCTTTTATATCAACATTTTTTGATCTCAAAGCTTCCCTTAATGTATATATGACCCCATATCCGGTAGCCTCTGTTCTTCCGAGAGAGCCTCCCATTCCAACCGGCTTTCCGGTGATCATGCCGGGAAATTTTCCCCCTGATATATTTTCATACTCATCCATCATCCATAACATATGTTGGGAATTTGTCATTACATCCGGTGCGGGGACATCCTGTAAAGGTCCTATGTTCCTTGCGATCTGTTTTACCCAGCCTCTACATATCTGTTCCTGTTCTCTCATTGACAGATTATGAGGGTCACAAATGACTCCACCTTTACCGCCGCCAAGTGGAATGTCAACTACTGCACATTTCCATGTCATCCAGGTAGCAAGTGCTTTAACAGTGTCAATTGTCTCCTGAGGATGAAATCTGATCCCTCCTTTGCTTGGACCTCTTGCATCGTTATGCTGAACTCTGAATCCTTTGAATACTTTTGTTGTTCCATCATCCATCCTGACAGGAATGGTGAAATGATATTCTCTCCGGGGATTCCTGAGGAAATCCCTTGTACCCTCGTCAAGTCCAAGCTGTTCTGCAATTTCATCAAACTGCTGTTGTGCCATTTTAAACGGATTAAATGATTTATCTTCCATAGAAAACTCCTTAAATATTAAATTTTGGTTTTTTATTATACAAATTTTCGAATCTTTTAATGTACTCGTCTTTACCACTCAATAACATTGTAGAAAGCGGAAAAAGTTTTCTGATATCGACAAGAAGTTTATCTGAGAGATTTTTAATATCCCATTGTGCATGCTTATCGCTACGTAATCTTATGAAATGGAATGCTTCACGAAGATTCATTTTCATAATCACATTCCTTCTATGAGAATTGGTTAGGATATAATCTGCAGAAGAACCGTATTTTTCAAAAAGTTTTAAATAAACTGAATTCGTCTCGTTGACAATGTCAATAAATTTCTCTTCCATACCAATATGTTTAATATTCTCAGGAATCGTATTCCCATATTCAATTTTGTAATTTCCCTGCAATAAAGAGGCCATCCGATGTCTCTTAAGTTGTGCAAAATTTGAAGCACTTATAAGAGCCTGGAATGTTATATCAGCAAATTCAAAATTTCTGGGAGGTGTATCAAAGAATTCCATATTTTTAAAAAAGGTCAGGTAGATTTCCTTCTTCTGCTCCCGGGTCATTTCAAGGACAGAATCAAGTGCAGATGAAAAAGTTACAGAATTGTTCATGCTGATGAAGGAAGCAAGGATCTTTTCATCTCCATTTTTTTCAAATTCAATTATTTCAGGATACGAAGTCAGTTTTGAACCAGTGTTATTTTTAACTTCAGGAAGAGAGACTGAATAAAGATCTTTCTCAAATTCTGATGGTTCAGGGAATAGAATTATTGAAGGTGCTACATCTTCTACTAAATTATATAATTTTTTCCCGGCTTCATTTACTTCATTTATTTCACTCAATGAAAAATTTCTGAAAAGGTGTTCGAGGTTTCGGGCATTAATGGTCATTCCGACCTGTCCGAGAGTTGCAAGTGATAATATATATCTTGCATCTTCCTTTGCCCAGCCCTCAAGTAGACTTTTGTTGGTTTTGTCACCTGCCAGATCCGGAAATTTGCTGAAAATATATTCTCTTAAAAGTTTGAATAATGAATTATAGGTTTTATTCTGAAGTTCAATGATCTCAATAAAATCATTTTTCAGTTTCGGATCATTGAATTCCTCAGGGATTATATAGTCGCCTTTCAATGTCACATATCGCTGGGATTTTTCTGTATAGGAAACAAGTCGGAATCTTTCGATACTCTCAAGTGCAAGCCTGGAAATACCGATGAGATCAAAATTGAATACAGCGTGTTCGGCAACAGAATGATGCCCCATATCAAAAATTATTTTTTGATTTGATCTGCGGGCTTTCTCTACATCTTTTCTTGCATCTTCTCTTAATTCCGTAACACTTTTCTTACTCCGGCTGATCCTGGCATAGGCAGAACTGAAAATTTCCGGGGTTAATAATTTCCTGTCAACTTTCCGGATGTTGTACATACTATCTGTTTCAATGTTGAATCCTGCAAGTTTAATATCCATTTATACTCCATCATATATATAAAAAAGAGAATTATGAATACTATAAGATTGAATTTGCATAGGAGATATAGGTCGAATATCAGATAAGGTCATGAGCCGAGATCGCCTGAATAACTTTATGAGCACTCTCATCAATGGTTGAGTTATTCCATATCTCAATAACTTTCAGATTATCTTCCTTAACGGTTTTCATAAAAAGATCCTCTGTCTGTTTTATATAATCGATATTTCTTACTCTGAACTCACTATTCTGTTCCCTTTTCTCAAATTCTTTAAGATCCACTCTTACAAGGAAAGCAAGATCATAACTCTCAATCCAGAATTTATAGATGTTTTTGAGGAGCTCGTTCTTCTCTTCCAGTTTTTCATTCATCTCCATATTCTGAAGTGAAGACTTCCATAGCACCCAATGATCAAGAATGGAACGGTCACTGAATAGAAGATCATAATTCTTCTGCAATTCAATGTTTTCTTCATTTATTTGCGTTGTCATAAAGAAAAAATGACTTATAAAACTTGATCTTATCTCATCATCAAATGGGTTTTTTGAGTTTATATCGTTTACTGAGGTTATTTTATACTTAAGAGAGAGGATTTTTTTTACTTCTGTAAGAAGTGATGTCTTTCCGCCTCCATAAACGCCAGACATGGATATTTTATTCATAGGTGGATTTTAATAAAAATCAGGGTTTATGTCAAATTAATTTGTATCCAAAATTATGAGATCATTTTGCTTCTGATTCTAATAATCAAGAAAAGAATGAGCTTCAAAAGGTTTGAAACTCAGACAGAGAAATTTTATCCTGACATCTGATATAATAAAATTGTGAAAAATAATATGAAGAAAAATCCTGATCCGCTTTACAGTGAATATAGTATCATCATAGTCGGTGCGGGTCCCGCCGGACTGATCGCTGCAATTGAGAGTAGTGTTAAGAATGTAAGAATTATTGTGATAGAACAAAAATTCAAACCTGCAATGAAATTGAGGATCACTGGCAAAGGAAGTTGCAATATAACAAATAATGCAGGTGTAGAGGAATTTATTAAAAATTTTGGAAGAAATGGAAGATTTTTGAGGCAGAGCTTTAATAAATTTTTTAATGATGATCTTATAGGTTATTTTAACGAGTTGGGAGTTGATTTTGAACTTGAGAGGGGAGGCAGGTATTATCCGAAAAGTGGAAAAGCAGAAACGATTGCAGATTCGTTACTGGATCGACTAAAAGATTTGAACATTGAAATAGTTACAAATTATAAAGCTGAAAATATAATTGTTAACAACTCAGGTAAATTTGAAGTGGAACTGTCTGAAAAAGATCGCTCTGCTGATGGAATAGACACAACACTGACCTTAAAGGGAGAGAGAATACTTCTGGCTGCAGGAGGGAGATCGTATCCTGGAACTGGATCTGACGGTTCCGGTTTTATTCTTGCAGAAGGGTTGGGGCATACAATAGTACCAATTATTCCGGCACTGGTTCCACTAAAGGGAAAGGGAGATATCCCGGAGCAGCTTAACGGACTAAGTATAAGGAATTGCAGAGTGAAAGTATTCAGTGGAGATAAAAAAGTTGGAGAACAATTCGGTGAGATGGAATTCAGGGACAATGAGATCGCAGGACCTGTAATTCTATCAATGAGCAGGGATATTATTGAAAAGATAAGAAATGGGGAGAAAATTTTTTTAAGTATTGATCTGAAGCCGGCACTTGATTATAAGAAACTGGACAACAGAATATTAAGAGAAGCAAGCGATAAAAAGAACAAGAGTTGTGGTGATGTCCTTCGTACATTATTGCCTGAAAAAGCGATCAATTTATTTTTGGAACTGACAGGAATTGATGGTAATAAGAACCCCGGACAGTTTACATCTCATGAAAGGAAAAAATTAAATAACCTGTTAAAAGGACTGATAATCCCGGTAAAGGGGAGCGCTTCGATATCAAAAGCCCTGGTTACTTCCGGGGGGGTAAGCTTAAGAGAGGTCGATCCGTTAACAATGGGATCAAAAATAATCCAAGGATTGTATTTTGCCGGAGAAGTGTTGGATATAGACGGAGAAACCGGTGGATTCAATCTTCAAGCGGCATTTTCGACCGGATGGGTTGCTGGAAGGAGTATGAAGGAATCAATTGAAAAAAGGGGAGAAAAAGATGAATAAAAATGGCTTTTATGAGTTGATCAAAAATAGAAGAAGTATCAGGGCTTTTGATACAGAGAGAAAAGTTCCTGAAAATACTATTGTGAAAATACTTGAAGCCGGACGCCTGGCTCCTACGGCCAGCAACAGACAACCTGTTAAATTTCATGTTGTACAAGAGAGGTCGATGCTAAGAAAGCTTCATAATTGTTACTCCAAAAGTTGGTTTAGTGATGCGCCGTCAGTATTTGTACTGACAGGAAGAAGGGAAGATGCATGGGTTCGAACTTTTGATGGATATAATTCTCTTGAGATCGATGCGGCCATTATGATGGATCATATGATTCTTGCCGCAGAATCAGAAGGTATCTCAACCTGTTGGATCATCGCATTTGATCCTGCTGTGGTAAAAGAGGTTCTTGAATTGAAAGCTGATGAAATACCACTGATAATGACTCCACTTGGCTATTTTCCGGATGGATATGTAAAACGGGAAATGCCGGAAAGAAAAAGTCTGAAAGAACTGGTAACTTATTATTAATAACCTATCCGCAATGGAGGAATTCCTGAATGAGGTCTTTTAGAGCATCTGCATTACCGAATAATTTCTCACTGAGATCCTTATCATTGTAATTCTTCAATTCCCTTATAATACCGCTGATCGTTTTTGGAGGGAATATCCCATCCTTTTCATAGAAATGCCTGTCTCTGTCGAGACTATCAGCAGCTTCACTGCATGAGGACGGAAGCTGGTCAAGGTTCTTTCTCGAAGAAGCGTCATCCGTGATATAAAGTTTTTCTGCTATTTTCAATGACTCAGGATGTTCAAGGCCATAGATCGCTGCAACAGTCATTCCAGCAAGTAATAAATGTACATTTGCGCTGCCGTCCGGATTCCTGAGTTCTACGGTCTGATTATTTACTGTATGGTTATTTACAGGTTCTTTAGGGTTTGCAATTTTAACCATATCTGAAACTCCAAGCCAGCCCAGTGGTACTCTTACCAGAACTGATCTGTTTTTATCACCCCAGCATATGCTTGTCGGAGCCTCCTGGTGAGGGACAAGTCTCAGGAAAGAAGTCGGGACGGTATTCCCGAATGCAGTTAAAGATGGTGAGAGTTTCAGGAAACCTGCAATCAGTTTTTTTGCAACAGAACTGAGCTTATCGTTTTCAACCATGGCATTTTCATTGTCCTTAACAAGCCTGCAATGTATGTGAAGACCACTACCGGCATGGCCGACTATTATCTTTGGGGCGAAACTGACTTCCATCTCATATTTGTATGCAATTTCCCGAACTGCCCATTTGGCAAGGACAAGCTGATCCGCAGCATCTTCAACAGAGCAGGGGAGGAACTCGATCTCATGCTGAACCATTTCGAGATCTTCATGAATGATATTTCCAACTTCTGCATGGCCATATTTAATTTTCCCCCCAATTTCACTGATCGTTTTCATTGCTTCCCTTCTGATCGATCCCCATTTAGAAAAAGGATGCGATTCATGATAACCTTTCTGCTCAATGATAGGGTAAATAGAATCTATCTCTGAGAGGAGATAATATTCAAGTTCTCCGAGCGCTTCAAATGTGTAACCGGTTTTTTTCTTTAGAAGGTCATGAGCATTCTTAAGAATATTCTCAGGGGCACTTTCCAGAGGAGTACCATCAGATTTGAAATATGCACAAAGAATATCAATTGTTGGTATATCCGTGAAGGGATTAAGGAATGCAGTCTTGAACTTGGGAATAACATAAAGATCACTGGAACTGGGATCTATATAAGAAAAGAGACTTGATCCATCGACTCTCTCTCCATTTGAGAGTAATGAATTGAGGTGTTCATGACTATTTATAACAAAATTCAAAGTTTTCAATCGTCCATCTCCTCCGAGATAACGAAAATTTAACATTTTTATATCATTTTTCTCGATATACTCAATGATATCAGTCTTGGTGAAATCCTCAGATGGTTTATTCAGAAAGCTTACTATCTTGTTCGGGTTTAAATCGATATGTTTGTCCATAATAGTTCTCCTTACTTATAAATAAAGAAATTTTAATTTGAAGTATTTTATAATATTATATAAGTCCGGGAAATTCAAGATTGAAATTAAAATGCTTTACATAAAAACAGAGTTTATATAGAATATGATATTCAAATTAAGACTCAGTAAACTAAAAAGGAGAAATTATGTTTAAAAATCACCCAAAAGGACTAATCGTATTGTTTTTTGCTAATATGGGGGAAAGGTTCGGATACTATACAATGATACCGATCTTTGCTCTGTTTTTCCAGGCCAAGTTCGGCATGTCACCTGAGAGTGTCGGAAATCTATGGTCTGCTTTTCTTTTTGCTATTTATTTCCTTCCGCTTTTCGGAGGTATCCTTGCGGATAAGATTGGATACGGGAAAACAATTACAGTTGGCATAGTCTTCATGATAATTGGTTATGCTCTTATGGGAATTCCCACCAATTCACTGCTATTCATCTATTTCGCACTATTTGTTATTGCATTAGGTACAGGTTTCTTTAAAGGAAATCTTGCAGTAATTCTTGGTAATTTATATGAAGAGCAGGGATATAAGAAACTTCATGATGCTGCTTTCAATATTTTCTATATGGGAATAAATATCGGAGCATTTTTTGCTCCATATGCCGCAACCTTTTTAAGAGACTGGCTTCTCCGTAAAGACGGCTTCACATATGTGGCAAGTGTTCCCGGTATGATACATCAGTTTTATAAGGGAAAACTGGAAAATATTGCTGAACTTGAAGCAATTGCCAGGGATCAGATGGGTAATGCATATACAAATATTACCGATTTCGGGGAAAAATATATTAATTCCCTGAGCCAGGGTTATAATGCGGCTTTTGCACTTGCAGCATGCAGTATAGTAATTTCCCTGCTGATCTTTAAATTTTATAAAAAATATTATAAACATGCCGATTATCTCCATTCAAAAAAAGTGGAAAACGGTAAGAAAGTTGTGGAACCTACACCGAAACAGACAAAGGAGAGGATTGTTGCTCTGATACTTGTTTTCTCTGTTGTTATATTTTTCTGGATGGCTTTTCATCAGAATGGACTTACCCTGACATGGTTTGCCAGAGATTATACAGCTGATACTGTTACACCTTTTACAAAGATCTTCTTTGACCTGCCGGCTTTTCTCTCAATTATTGCGATAATAATCGGATTAGTATTTGTTGTAAAAAAATCATCACTTCCGAAAACAAAAGCGACAGGGGCAATGGCCATGATAATTGCGGCAATCGTTCTATGGTGGAGGTATGGAACATTCGGTGACTCAAATCCAATATCTCCCGAGTTGTTCCAATCATTTAATCCAATCTTTGTGGTGTTCCTTACTCCTGTGATAGTGGCCTTTTTTGCCTGGCTTAACAAAAGAGGCAAAGA
>DBOL01000004.1 GCA_002299555.1 Candidatus Aminicenantes bacterium UBA647 | reverse complement strand
TATTATAAACTTTACAGATCATAAAGTTTTTATAGATTATTATTATTCAAAAAAAAAAGGCCCCAATATCTTCTATTTTAAATAGAAAAAATTGGGGCCCTGTTTATAAAATTTAATTTATAATTTGATTACGTTTGCTGCATAATTACCTTTGTCGCCCTGGCGAACTTCAAACTCAACTGCCTGTCCTTCGTCTAATGACTTGAAACCGGTGTCTTGAATTTCGCTATGGTGTACAAAGATGTCAGTGTTGTCTTCAGCTTCAATGAAGCCGAATCCCTTCTGGGCGTTAAACCATTTAACATTTCCTTTTGCCATGTTGTTATACCTCCTTTTAAATTTTAAAGTAAATTGAGGTATAATTGAATTTTCAAAAGTTAATTTATTTGGAAATTATTTGATATTGTACCAAAAAACTTACTATAAGTTGGTATTGTAAACTATTTTTCGATATTTGTCAAATTTTGCACATTATTACATACATATTAAAATTATAGGTCGAAGAATTATTCAACCGCGGAAGGTTTTTCCCCTCCTTATTCTGAATTAAATTATAACTAAAATTAAAATCTGTAAAAAAAACAATAACTATATTACTCGATATATTTATTGATCTTCGGGTATTTCTATATCACTTTTGGATTTTTCTTTTTTTGCACGTTTTTCGCAGGTTTTACAAAGTTCCTTAATATTTTCCAGCTCATACGCTTTCGCTACCGTCCCTTCAAAGATCTCATCCGTTTTTTTGGTATTGATATGATAGCAGTCAGAATAAGTATGATATTTTGTTCCAAAATCTGTCCAGTAAACCAGGTTCTTCCCCATAAGGGATTCCACCAGTGCTGTTTCCTGTGTATATTGTTCAATTGAAGCAGGATTAAAATCGACCCCAAAGTAACCTGCGACCACAAGAGCGATGATAGCTATAGTTCCTACAAGGCCTTTTTGTTTCCCCTTCAGATCTTTGTTTGTAAAGATCAGAATGATAAGAGGAAGGAAAGCAATCACAGTTATAATCACTCCCAATTGATTCTGAATGAAAAACTTCACTTTATTTTTTTCAGAGGCAGGATCGAATCTATTTGCCTTTTTCCATAATAGTGACCCGATGATTGCAAATATCATGATCACTACGATCATTATAATAAGATATGTAGTATTTATTGGCGGTTTCTGAAGAAACATTATTGCCCAAATTTCAATACCAATTGCTACAGCCCAGGATAATAATGCAAATAATCGAAATTTAAGTGCTTTCTCTTTGCTTTCGTCACTTGCAACAAATGTTTTTGCTTCAGTTGAAGATGAAGTTTCACTGCCACCTACTCTGGTTACTTTCTTTTTTGTCCCTTTATCCGACATTTCAATTCCTCCTGTTATATCTTTATATATTGTATACCAAATTTAAAAATTTGGAAATTGAAAAAATCTTATTAACAAACTCAGTTAGAGATAAATTATTAAATCTTTATTATTATCTGGTTTTTTTAACAGTATTGTTATTCTCCGATTATTGCAAACAATAGAATTTATTGGAAAATTGTAGTTTGAAAAAGTAATTATGATTCGATATAATTTTAACGTCGATCTTGAATCAAAGCATTTCTCTTAATGGTCTCAATTCATTTCTGTTCAATTCTTGATCAACATTAAAATTATATCTTCCAAACCTATTGATATGCTCAAATCTACATGGTGAAACATGAATAATATCTTCTTCTTTTACTAAATATACTTCTGCTTATAATAGATTAATTATTTTTCTCTGTGGAAAGGTGTTTTCAGTTGTCTTCAACTAACGTTTTGATTTAAGTTTGTTAAGTCCATTGAACGCCGCAACTCTGTAGGCTTCAGCCCAGGTAGGATAATTGAAGATGTTTTTTATAAAGAAATCAAGATTTTCTCCGGTTTTCATAACAACCTGGCCTATGTGAACTATTTCAGCAGCCTGTTCCCCTATTATGTGTATACCTAATATTTTTTTTGTTGATGGATCAAATAAGATCTTCAGGGCTCCCCTGTCATCTCCGGAAATTGCAGCCTTAGCTATCTCGTTATAGTATGCAATACCGGTTTCAAACGGAACATTCTCCTTTTCCAGTTCCTGAACATTTTTCCCAATTGAAGAAAGTTCCGGTATCGAATATATAGCAAATGGAAAGTTCTCATCAATTCCCTGATCAGCTTCAAGTCCGATCGAGAATCTTGCAGCTCTTCTTCCCTGTTCAGAACTCGTTGAAGCAAGGGCCGGAAATCCGATCACGTCACCGCAGGCATATATATTTTCAACAGATGTCTGAAACATCTCATTTACTTTGATTGTTCCCCTGCTTCCGGTATCAACTCCGACATCTTTGATTTTTAAATTTTCTATTGCCGGTACTCTTCCCTTGGAGAATAGTATTACATCTGCTTCAAATAATTTTCCACTTTCAGTAAGTAGTTTTCCTTTCCCGCCTTTTGTGACCTCAAAACTTTTATATGATTCATTAAAATTAAATTTAACACCAAGGTCAATATAAAATTTCTTTAGTAGTGCCACTATATCCCTGTCAATAAAGGGGAACATCTCTTTATGGGTATCTACGATAGTAACTTCACACCCCAGAGCTGCAAACATACCGGCATATTCCATCCCGATCACTCCGGCTCCATAAACGATAAGAGATTCAGGTAATTGTTTTATTGTGCTTTTATGAGAAAATATAAAATCGCTATCAAATATCACATTATAGTCAAATTTAATATCATCCGGCCTTCTGGGATGTGTCCCGGTAGCAATTATATATTTATCAGCTTTTATACTCTCAGTTATATTTCCTTCAAGATCAAAAATATTTACATTTAATTTATCTTCGAATACAGCTTCACCATAGATAACATCAACTCCGTTTCTTTTAAACTGCCTCTCTATGACTTTCACCTCATATTTAAGGATGGAATCTACTTTCTCAGTAAGATCCCCCAGGGCGATCTCACTCCTTTCCACACTAGTGGAACCATAAACATACTTCCTCTTTAAACCTTTGATATAAAGAACGGCTTCCCTCAGAGTTTTACTGGGAATTGTACCCGTATGAAGAGAAACACCTCCAAGCTTCAGGATCCTGTTGTCAATTACAACAACCTTTTTTCCCGCTTTTGCAGCCTGGATCGCAGCACGTTGCCCTGATGGCCCGCTCCCTATCACTGCTATTTCGTATCTTTTTTTTGACACTTTAGTTTCTAATACCCTCTCCTGATTTATAAACTGATCTATTTAAAAAATTCAGAAATTTATCTTTTTTAATAAATCCGGAGAATCTATTTATCTCTTTTCCATCAGGATCTAAAAATATTACAGTAGGCATACCGATCACATTCAGGCTTTTCCTTATTTTTTCATTTTCCTCATTTTTTTCTGTAAAGTCGAGTTTCACCAGAATCAGCTTTTTTAATTCACTGATAACTTCAGGTTTGGAAAAGGTGTACTCTTCAAGTTCTTTACAGGCCACACACCAGTCAGCATAAGTATCTATCATTACCAATTTATTCTGAGATGCAGCAAGTTCCATCCCTTTCTCAAGATCACTCTCCCACTTAAGTTCACTTGCAACCGATGTCTGGTTTGAAACACTATTGATCTGATCTGTTGAAGGAAAATATTTTTGTTCTATACCCTTCATAAATAAGATGCTACCTATAAGAAAAACAATTATAAGTAGAACTTTATATAGCTTATTCTTCAATTCATCACCAATTGCATTAAAGATCCCCGAGAAAACAGCTGTTGCGATCAAAAACACTCCCCACAATAAATTATTAAGCCATCCGCTTATTACAGTACCCAGGAAATATAAACCTCCACTGATCAAAAGGATAGCAAAGAAATACTTCACGTAATCCATCCATTTTCCACCTTTCGGCATTGAGGAAATTACACCAGAAAACGTGCCGGCAAGTAGAAATATAACTCCTAAGCCAAGCGAGAAAGTGAATGTAAGCCAGAATCCCAGGAATACGTTTCCTGTCTGGCTGATCCAGGAAAGGAGTGCTACAAGAACAGGCCCGACACATGGAGCAGCTATTATCCCTGCAACACCACCTACTATCATTGAGCCTATGATTTCACTTTTATGTCCTTTCTGTACCTTAGAAGATATGGAGGAGGGAACAGGGATCTCAAAAAATCCGGCAAGACTGAGTCCCATGATTATGAAAATTGCAGCAATCGCAAAAACGACAATTGGATTCTGGAAAGATATTCCCAGCATTGAGCCGGTCATTGCTGCAACAATACCGAACATTGAATATACAATTGCCAAACCTAAGACAAAGAAAACCGACAGGTAAAACCCTTTAAATTTTGAACCACCGGTACGCGTACCGACATAACCCATTACAATAGGTATGATAGGATAGACGCATGGAGTAAAACTTGTAATAAAACCTCCAATAAATACCATAAGGAAAAGGAGAAAAGATTTTTTTGCCAGTTCTGTTTTAATGGTCCTTTCTACCCATGCTGCAAATCCCTCATCACTGAATGAATCTTCAGAGATTTCAACTGAATCAGAAGTGGAGAATTTTTTCATGACAGAAACTTTCATCTCCTCTTCATCCGGAGGATAACAAACTTCAACAGGGTTTTCCTGACAAATCTGATATGAAATGTTGAATTTCAGTTCCACTCCGTCAGCAGGGATATCCTGAAGGGATTTTACATACACTACAACATCAAATTTCCCCTGAAACACTCTTTCTTCACCATATTCGATACCCTCGGGGAATGTTACACCTTTTATTGAAAGAAACTCATTATCGATCAGTGTTATCGTAAAAAACTCATTCTTTATATCAGTGATATGATTATCATCTGCAAGATCAAATTTGAACAATATCCTGCCCTGATCATAAATGTTCTCATAATTAATAGCAGGCCTGACTTTACCCTCATCTGCAAAGAATTGTGCCGATAACCCTATCGAAAAAATACTGATTATAATTATTGTTAATAAAATTTTAATTTTCATGTTAATTTATTTTAACTACTTCCTCCATTTCTGTCAATTTGACATTTTATTTGATTCATAATAAATCGTTACCTTTTTGTTTTAATAACTCTCTCTCTTTTAACCAGCTGTAGCTTACAGGTACAATAAATAGTGTGATTAGTGCAATGGTCATCCCTCCGAACGAAGGGATCGCCATCGGTATCATTATGTCCGACCCTCTGCCGGTTGACATGAGTATCGGGATCAAAGCAAGAAGAGTTGTTGCAGTTGTCATCAATGCCGGCCTGACCCTCCTTGAACCCGCTTCTATTGTAGCTTCCCTTATCTCTTCAATACTACCCGGTTTTCTTTTTTCGAATACCTGGTCAAGATATGTGGCAATAATCACTCCATCATCAGATGCGATTCCGAACAAAGCAAGAAATCCTACCCATACTGCAACACTCAGGTTAAATGCATGTATCTGGAAAAGTTCCCTGAATTGAATTCCGAAAATTGAAAAATCAAGAAACCATGGTTGACTATAGAGCCAGATCATAATAAATCCTCCGGACCATGCCACTACAATTCCTGAAAATACAAGCAAGGTTGTAGATACTTTCTTGAACTGAAAATAGAGGATCATAAAAATAATGAATAAGGCCAGAGGGAGAACTATCATTAACGTTTTTTCAGAGCGGATCTGGTTTTCATAGCTTCCTGCAAATGAATAACTGACTCCTGAAGGGATCTCCAATTCACCGGATTTTATTTTGTTCGAAAGATATTCTTTTGCATTCTCTACAACATCTACTTCTGCAAATCCCGGTTTCATATCAAACAATACATAGCCAACCAGAAAAGTATCCTCACTTTTTATTACCTGAGGCCCTCGAATATAATTTATTTTTGTCAGCTGAGTTAAGGGAATTTGAGCGCCCCCTATGGCAGGAACAAGTATTTTCTCCAGGGATTCAATATTGTTTCTCAATTCTCTCATATATCTGACTCTGACAGAATACCGTTCCCGTCCTTCAACAGTAGTCGTTATTTTTTTTCCGCCAATAGCGACTTCGATAACATCCTGAACTTTTTTCAGCATTATTCCATATCTTGCAATTGCTTTCCTGTCAACATCTATTTCCAGGTAGGGTTTACCAATGATCCTGTCTGCAATAACAGCAGATGGTTCAATGGAAGGAACTTCTTTAAGAAGCTTTTCAATTTGAAGCCCAACCTTTTCAATGGTTTCAAGGTTTGGCCCTTTTATTTTTAATCCCATCGGTGCGCGCATCCCACTCTGTAGCATTACAATCCTTGCTGCTATAGGCTGTAATTTTGGTGCTGATGTAGTACCCGGTATCTTCCCTGCCCTGATTATCTCTTTCCATATATCCTCAGGAGAATTTATCCCTTTCCATCTTTTGCGTCCTGGATTAAGCTCGGGAGATAACGGTAATCTCCACAAAGAGAACGGATGACCATCTGAATCAGGTATGAGTTCTCCATTCCTGTCTCTCAAATATTTTCCGGAAACTAAATAAGGGAATCCATCTATACTTTGAAGCCTTTCACCTGCTTCATCCCTGACAAAATCTGTTTCATCCGGATCATATCTGAACAACATTCTCTTTCCATAAATATCTGTCTTATACCTGGCTTTATAATTAATCACGGTTTCGATCATTGAAACAGGAGCCGGATCAAGGGGCGTATCAGCTCTTCCAAGTTTCCCGACCGCACTTTCTATCTCAGGTATTGCAGTGAAAGCCATATCCTGCTTCTTTATCACATCAAGTACTTCCCCGATAGATGCATGAGGCATTGTTGTCGGCATATAAAGAAAGGCTCCTTCATCAAGCGGAGGCATAAACTCTTTTCCCAAACCTGGAAATTTATGTGAAATATAACTTATTGGTGCAGAGGTTTTTACAAAATTCGGGAGCCATCCGAAAAATGTATTAAATCCCAACCAGGACATACCACCAAACAATACAAGTGACGCAACTATCGAAAAAAAGATCTTTCTGTGATTAAGTGTTATTTTTAAAAGTTTTGTATAGTTTTTCAGGAACAGGGAAAAGAGGAACAAAAGGCCTCCGATCAATATAGCAACAAATATCAGGTTTTTAATTAATCCTGATTCAGGCCCAAGTGGAAGCCAGTAGCGGGTAAGAATTATTCCTATAACTGATACTGCTAAATAATTAACTGATCTGGAAAAATATTTTTTTGATACAGGGGATAATTTTTTTTCCAGGATCTTATATCCGCCTACCATCATTACTATTAATCCTGCCCACCAGGAAGCAAAGATTGTAACGCCTATTCCTGCTAATAATATTGATATTGGGAATAAAATGTTAATAGTTTTCTTTTTTTTCTTTTGCCTGAAGATCATGTGAGCTACAGGAGGAATGATCATAATAGCGACAATTATAGATGAAGCAAGTGCAAATGTTTTTGTAAATGCAAGGGGTTTAAATAATTTCCCTTCAGCTGCCACCATTGTAAATACAGGGAGGAAACTAATAATAGTAGTCAAAACTGCTGTAACTACTGCACTGCCAACTTCACTTGATGCCCGGAAAATAACATGAAGACGGTCTTCATCCGGATCCGCAGCATTAAGATGCCTGACAATGTTCTCAACAAAGACAATCCCCATGTCAACCATGGTCCCGATAGCAATTGCTATCCCGGAGAGTGCAACTATATTAGCATCTACTTTAAAATATTTCATAGCTATAAATGACATTAATACGGCAAGGGGCAGCAATCCGGCGATCAGGAAAGAACTTCTAAGGTTCAGAAGCATTAATATTACAACAATAATCGTTACTAATATTTCTTCCGTTAATGCGGTATTAAGAGTATCAAGAGTTTCATTAATAAGTTTTGTCCTGTCATAGAACGGGACAATAGTAACCTTGCTCACAGTCCCGTCAGGGAGAACTCTTTTGGGAAGCCCGGGAGATATCTCTTCTATTTTTTTCTTCAGATTCTTTATTGCGGCAAGAGGATTGTCCCCATAACGTACAACTACTACTCCTCCAACAGCTTCGGCCCCGCCTTTGTCAAGTGCTCCTCTTCTTAAAGCAGGCCCCAGTTTTACACGGGATATATTTTTTACAAATATGGGAACATTATTATTTACAGTTATTACACTATCCTCAATATCCTTAACGCTCTTAATAAAACCTAACCCCCGGATCATATATTCAGCTTTGTTTATTTCTATAGTTCTGGCTCCTACATCAAGATTTGACATTTTTACAGCCATGAATACCTGTTCAAGGTTTACATTAAATGCTCTCATTGCATCCGGATCTACATCAATTTGATACTCTTGTACATGGCCTCCGACAGACGCAACTTCACTTATCCCGTCAGCTGCAAGAAGAGCATACCTCACATACCAGTCCTGGATTGTTCTCAGCTCGTGCAGATCCCATCCTCCGGCAGGATCCCCGTTCTCATCCCTCCCTTCGAGGGTATACCAATATACCTGACCCAAGGCCGTAGAATCGGGGCCAAGCGCAGGTTTAACATTTTCAGGAAGAGTTCCTGATGGGAGTGAATTTAATTTTTCCAGAATTCTTGATCTTGACCAATAGAAATCAATCTTATCTTTAAAAATAACATATATTGTTGAAAATCCTAACATTGAGTAACTTCTAACGGTTTTTACCCCCGGTACTCCAAGAAGTGATACTGTAAGAGGATAACTGATCTGATCCTCAATGTCCTGGGGAGATCGCCCCATCCATTTTGTGAACACTATCTGCTGATTTTCTCCAATATCAGGGATTGCATCTACCGGAACCGGATCACGTGGTATCCCTCCGAGGTTCCAGTCAAAAGGTGAAACCATCATTCCCCATAAAAGTATTCCAACAACCAACAAAGATATTATAAGCTTATTATTAAGACAGAAATATATAACCTTCTCAAGTATTGATTTTGGGTGGACTACACTATCTATTTCAGTATTATTCATATCCTCTTCTCCGGATGCCATTAGTTATTATTTATTCTTCCCAGTCGAAATTTTTTCGATACTGTCCTTACATGTAAGCATTGATTCTCCAAAGTAGGGATTTCGAACATCCTTACTCTTCTGAAGCCAGAAAGCTCCTTTATTATTAAATGCCATCGGGCAATGAAGTTTATAAAAAGTTTTCTCTGTACTTCCAAAATATTTCAAAGCACTTATTGTCGGTTTGGTAATGATTTCAAAAGATCCCCTGGCAGAATCAATATCCGCTGCAGATGCGATCTTCTCTGCGCCATCTCTGATAACCTTCTCGATTTTCATCCACTCCATATGAGAATTACCTTTAAGCAACTTCATATCTACAAGATCCAATTTTCCCAATAGATCTTTCCCTGAATCCTTCACTTTATCCAACCGGTCATGACTTAGTTCATCCTGGATCTGGAAATACAGCTCGGTAATTTTATCTATTGAAGATCTGAAGAGTGACGGGATATTTCCAGATGGGATTGTGCTCTTTTTATCTGCATCAGCTATCTGAACAGAAGAACCTCCATGATCATGTCCCGGCATTGGCCCTCCGCCCTCGGGATTCATCATACTGGGCTTTGACTGGATCTGAAGATCGCTGTCTATCTTAAATGCACCATTTACAACTACATTTTCGCCCTCATTCAATCCACTTTTCACTATATAATATTCATCAGCGAGTGATCCCAGGATTATGTTTCTTCCTTCAAAAACTCCTTTTTCCCCTGGTACCGCAACATAAACAATTGCACGCTTACCTGTTACTAAAGGAGCCGATGATGGAATTACAAGAGGTGGAATAAAGTTTTTATCTTTGCTTCTATTTCCGACACCTGCATAAACTTTTGCCCGGACAAACATATCAGGTTTTAATGACAGATTTTGGTTTTTAACATTTACCCTTACTTTTATAGTTCTTGTTTTCGGATCTACGACCGGATCAATAAAAGTCACTTTACCTTTAAATAATTTACCCGGGTATGCTTCGGTCTCAAACTCAACTCTCTGTCCTGTCCTTATCCATGAAATATCTGATTCATATGCATCCAGCTGAACCCATAGATCCATGAGATTTGCTATTGTATACAACTTCGCACCGGTATTTACATACATACCTTCAAAAGCATCCTTTTTTACCACGATACCATTCATAGGCGAATAGATGATTATATGATTAACTATGTTATTAGGATTTTCGAAATTCCTGATTTGCTTTTTTGTTAATCCCCATAGTAGTAATTTCTTTCTGGAGGCTTCAACATTTTCAAGTGCACTCTTTTTGAATTCGGGAGTTCGGGATATCTGAAATGATTTTAACGACTGGAGTAATTCCTGTTGAGCAGTGATTAGTTCCGGGCTGTATAGATTTACCATCCTTTCACCTTTTTTTATTTCTGTTCCGGTGAAATTCACATAAACCTTATCTATCCTTCCCTGAATACGGGAGGTTATATTTGCAACATTCGTCTCATTGAATGCAACTTTACCGGACATTCTGATCACCATTTCTATTTCACGCCTTTCCACTGGTACTGTCCGTATTTCAGCAAGTTTAATAGCATTTTCCGACAGTTTCAATTGGTTGAACCCCACTTCCTCTTCCTCAGAGGATACAGGGATCAGATCCATTCCACAGAGAGGGCATTTCCCCGGTTTAGGCTGTTGTATTTGCGGATGCATGGAGCAGGTCCATATCTGATTTTTTGAATGATCATGCTCTTCTGCTATTTCACTATCCGGATTTAGCGATGAAGTTTTTTCAGAACCTCCACTAAAAATAAAACCTAATATAAGTCCCAGAATAATTGCGCTGAAAAACAGCCACCTGTTCTCCTTTGATATTATCTTTTCAAAAATATTTTTTAATTTTTTCATCTCATCTCCCGGGTAATAAGTTGCTCCCTTTTTAAATATTCGAAATCTTTTCCAATAATTTTTTCAATCAGTGCCAGATTCTGGAAGTGGGATGATTTCGCTTTTTCCTTTTTCAGCTCAAAATCCAACAATGTTCTCTGAGAATCAATAAAATCAAGGAAACCCGATCTTCCGGTTGAGAAAGCAGTTTTTGTTACTTCAAATGCCTGTTGTGCTTTGGGAATAAGTGAATCTCTATAAAGATCAATGATCCTTCCCGAATCCTCAAATTTGAAGAGTGTTGATTCCAGTGCTGATATCAATTTGTTCTCTTTCTCAATTTTTTTGTATTTAACAGCTTCCAGGCGCATTTTGGCATCTCTTATTGATGCATTTATTTTTTTAAACCTGAGTGGAATATTCATCGACATCTTTATTAAAAACGGATCTTTTCCACTATCAGTCACCCCGGGTACAGGGGAATCTCCGGTAACGATAACATCAGCTCCAATAGAAATATCCGGTAAGAAATTTTTTCTTGCAAGTTTGACTCCCGCTTCTCTGCTTAGTGCAAAGTGATCAAGGATCTTTAATTCTGGATTGGTTGTTTTTAATACCTGGACAAGACTGTGTGAGTTAAGATGAAATCTTATATCCTCAACATTTTTATCAACAAGAATCTCCTTCTCAAGAGGCCTGTTCATAACAGAATTTAATGCAACTTTGATTGAGGGTAATTTATCTTCAAGGCTTTTGTATCTGTCTTTAAGTTTATCAAGTTCTATCTGAACTCTAATAAGATTTGAGTATGATGTTCTTCCTGTTGAATACATTGTTCTGATCTGTTCAGACGCGGCATCAAGCAAATCAACGTTCTTTTTAATGATCACGATAGATCTGGAAACATAGTAATAATCATAGAAGAGTTTTTTCACCTTATAGAATAATTCAAGTTTTAATCTTTCGAAGTTTTCTTTTAGAGACTGTGCTCTCTCAAAAAAAATGTTCCCACGCAGTTTTAATTTTCCAAACCACGGGAATTTCTGCATTAATCCCACTTTCATCTGTTGGGGCCCTGCTTTTGTTTCTACCTCTCTGACAAAATAGGCGAAATTGAAGGTCGGATCGGGAAGAGATTTTACCTGGGCTACTTTTTCAAGTTCAGCCTTCCACAGATTGAATGAAGCTTTCAAACCAGGATTGTTCTCTGCTCCATAATTCAGGTATCCCCTCAGAGAATCCGGAATTTTCACCTGTTCTATTTCCGCCGGAAGAGATACAAATATCCAGACTATTAATAAAATAAAAACTGGTATAGTTTTGTAATATTTTTTCATTTTTTGGCCTTTCTTAATATTGGACACATTTATCGGTGCAGACTTGCCAATTAATATTTCTTTTTATTAGAAGACTATTTTTCAAGTATGTATCTTTAGATGAAATTGTGACAGGATGAATATTCGAGATATACACTTATTGTATTTAAATAGGAATCAATATTCTTTTTCTTAAATTAAAATTATATGTGAATGCTGGATACTGAAGAATTTGTTATTCCACCCAGACAATACGAAATCCAATAGTGTCATTCCTGGTAAATACTGAGCGTGTCTCTCTATTTGAAATACGGGGGTCTGAAGAATCCCAATTCCCCCCTCTTACTATACGTTCATTAGAATCACTACCTTCAGGCCCTTTAGGATTTGAATATGGTGAGATTAAATAATAATCTTCACTATAGAAATCATTCACCATTTCGCTTAGATTCCCTCCCATATCCATTACTCCATAATAAGAAATATCATTCGGATTGGTCCCTACCTGACTCGTTCTTCCAACACAATTATCATAATTCAAAATCGAACAATCGGGAGAAGAATTCCCCCAGGGATATATCCTGTTATCGACTCCTTTGGCTGCCTTTTCCCATTGAGCTTCAGTTGGAAGAGCAATAGTTTTTCCGGTGTATTTCCATAGCCACAAACAGAATTGTTCCGCATTATCCTGATTTACATTCCTGACAGGATGGCCACTTCCACTACCTTCATGATAGGTTCTGATCTCTGTATTAACATCAGCATATTTATCGAATTGCTCATAAGTGATCTCATATTTTGAAATTTTATATGAATCAAGATATACAATATGTGCAGGGCTTTCATCGGCTGATCCGAGTCCGTGTGTATCACCCATAGTGAACTCACCTGCAGGAATATCTATCCATTCAATTTCATTAAAAACCTCTATTGCGTAAGATTCTTTGAAATTGGGTTGCTTTTCAACGGATCTTTTTTTCATCAGAACAAAAACAGTCGTTACCAGAGCCGCAGCTCCGAGAATTGCAAGATAAGGAAATTTCTTCTTCCTTTTCCTCTTCCCTACTTTCTCAAATACCCTGTTACCGTTTATTACTTTACCGAACAACGTATTTTTAAATAATTCCAATGACTTGAGATCCATCCCCTCTATTTCAGGTTTATCAAGAAGGAGATCACCAAGGAGATAATTCTCGATAGCTTTATCCTTTTCACCTGTTTTTTCCTGGGCTGCTCCAAGTAAAAGAAAAAATTCCCCTCTTGTCTGAGTATTTTCTTCACCAATCTCATTAAGGAGATTCTCAAGTTTTACAATAATTTCATCATATTGTTCTGCTTTATATTTTTCCTTAAGAATAGTTAATTCTTTCTCATATTTTCCATCCAAAGCCTGAATCTCAAACCCGCTCTGAAAAAGCATCAAACAAAGAAAAACAGCTAACCCTTTGATAATATTCGAATTCCTGACAAGTCTCATTTATTCCTCACTTGCTTATTGATAAATTTCTATATAACCATTTAAAAATGGTATCTTATTACAAAATAATATCACAAGATAAAGCAAGTTAAATATTAACATTTACCTGGAATAGATTCAAGAGTACCAGACAAGAAATTATTGGTGAGCTCAACGATTTATTGATCAATCCAGACGATACGAAATCCGGTTGTATTATCCCTTGGAGCCCCGTTTATGTGCTTTGTTCTATTAGAAGCACGTGTATCTGTTGAATTCCAATTTCCGCCTCTTATAACAATACTTGACAAGTCGCCTGTAGCTGGTCCGGTAGGATTTGAATATGGTGCAACTGAATAATAATGCGATAAATTTTATTGCAACCGTTGAGCTTTTATTCATCTGTTTTCTTTTGCTAATAATTAAAATAAAAATTTAGTTAAGCATTACGATCCTGAACCCATAGGTATCTCCGCCAGAGTTATGAAAGACTGGTGTCCTGTTCGAAGCACGGCAATCTGATGATCTGAAGTCTGCACCGCGAAGGATCCTGTAATCTGTATCATTAGAGTCGACCCCTGTCGGATTTGAATGAGGAGATATTGAATAATATTCCTCACTATACCAATCCGAAACCCATTCTGCCACATTCCCACCCATATCCATTACTCCATAAGAAGAGATATCAGCAGGAAATGATCCTTTTATTTGGGTCATAGCTACACAATAGTTGAAATTTGTTATGGTGCAATCAGGAGTAACATTCCCCCATGGATAGACCCTCTGATCTGTCCCCCTTGCAGCTTTTTCCCATTGAGCTTCAGTGGGAATTTTTATACTTTTGTTATTCATCTCAGTTAACCATAAACAGAATTGCCCGGCTTCTTCAAAGTTAATGTTTATCACAGGATAATCATCTCCTCTTCCACCGAAAGAAGCTCTTACATTTGAGTTAACCCTGACAAACTTTCTGTATTGCTTAAGAGTAATCTCATATTTTGAAATTTTATATGAATCAAGAAAGACATTATGAACAGGACTTTCATCGTAATCACCTGTTCCAAGGTTATCCCCCATGAGAAATTCACCAGCCGGAATTTCTATCCATTCGATCTCGCTGAATACTTCTTCCGCATAATCCCTGCTAATGTTTTCAGGTACATCTTTTACTCTTTTTTTAAATAGTATCAGGACTGCCGCGGTTATTGCAGCCACTCCCAGAATGGCAAAGTAGGGGAATTTTTTCTTTGTTTTTCTCTTTCCAACTTTTTCAAAAACTCTTCTCCCACTGATAACATTTCCAAACAATGTCCCTCTATAAACTTTTAAAGAATTCAGATCGACACCTTCAATCTCAGGTTTGTCGAGAAGAAGGTCCCCCAATAGATAATTCTCGATAGCTTCTTCCTTTTTTCCAGTCTGTTCCAAAGATGCCCCCAGAAGAAGAAATAGTTCACCTCTTATCATGCGAAACTCTTCACCGGTCACATTGAGCAGATTTTCTAATTCCGGAATAATATCTTCATAATCTCCGGAATTATATTTTCCCTTAAGTACGGAAAGAGTTTTATTATGATCAACATCATCAGCATGGATCTCAATTCCGCTTTGGAAAAATATGATAGCCAGAACAATAGCAATTATTTTATAATTTTGAGACTTCCTGAACAATTATGTTTCCTCCTTATTCCTCTGTATAATTGATCTTATTCAATGTAATTAATACGAATTGATTCAAATAAATCGGAAAAACTAACAGCCACTCTTATTAAATTTTGAACTGATCATGGGTTTTATTCATCCATTGGACTCTAAAGACGCTTTTCACTTGTTAACTGATTAATCTCTGTAATATCAGTGGTCACTTCCAAAGTGCCTTTATATCTCCCCTCTCTGTCCCTTACCGCATGATAATCGATAAGAATATATTTTTTCTTATAGAATATCCTGAAAGATTCTTTTGAAGATGACCCATTCCGGAATGAATTTATAATGTTGTTAACTTTATCGACACTTTCCGGTGGATGACAGTTCCGGACCTCCCTTCCGATAATTGCTTTTGACCTCGGGAAAATTCTTTCAGGAGGTTGGGAAAAATATGCAACCCTATCCTCTTCATCTACAAACGTTATGTCCAGTGGTAAAGAATTCAGTATCAATTTAAGAACTTCAACATCGAGAACACCTGATTCGATATTTACCAAACCTGTTCCAGGTACTTTCTCCTTTTTCTCTGATCTCGATAATGTGATCTTTTTATTTATAAAAGAAAATCCGATATCAAAACTCTCCTCATACATATTTTTCCACTCTTCATCTTCAAATATTTCAACTGCAGCAGGATAAAGAATTAACTCTTCCCGAAAGATCATAGCGTACATTGAGAAAAACAATTCACCAACCATGGAATAAAAATCATCAAAATTTATCCTGTTTTTATCTTTCATTTTCTGTATTGTTTTTAAAGCGTTCCTGACATCATCATGGATCGACCACATCACCGGAAGACATCCCAGATGTCCCGCTTTTTTTTCAATATTTGGGAATAATATATTCTCTTTCTTAACGTAGTGGTTTTCAATATTTTCCAGCTTAATAATCTTATTTATCAATTCCTTAACTCTTTTATTTTTTGAGTTTGCATCTTTTACTTCTGTATTCAAACCTTTAATCTCATTTTTTAATTCGGTCAGCTCTCTTTTAAGATACGAATTTTCACTCATCATATCTTTGAGGAACAGATTACCTGATGAGAGTTCCCAACTATAGTTCCCGATGCCTTTATGGAAAACATTTAAAATTTTGGACAGGTTTCTTTTCTTTTCGGCCATATTATTGCTGGCATCAATTACTGCTTCTACGATTGAGATAACTTCAATAGGCTGAATATTATCTATATCTTCAGATGAATTGAGTATATCTTCTTTGCCTGATCTCTTTTCGATTATTCTTAAAGAAAGCTTTATCAACTTTTTCACTTTTTCATTATCAGTTTTAAGCATATTCATATTTCTCTCCACAATGAATGAATTATAAATTAATCCGTAGCAATTATATATAACTCAGGAAAAAACTGTTCTTGAACCAAATCATAAAAACAACTATAATATCGTCATGTTACAGGAAATATTTTTTAATTCACTATTTGAAACTTTGAAAATAACTGCAATTATTATGGCCCTTATGATAGTAGTTGAGTATATTGAGATAATATTTAATGATAAGCTGAGGAAATTTTTTCAAAAGGGAAAATTTTCTCAAATATTTATCGCATCACTTTTCGGAATTTTCCCCGGTTGTATAGGTACTTTTGTAGTTGACTCATTCTATATGTCCGGTATTATCGGTTTCGGCGCTATTAACAGTGCCCTTATCGCAACTTCAGGAGATGAAGCTTTTGTACTTATCAGCATGGCTTTCAAAGAGGGCTCAACCATAACTTTCTCCACACTTGCATTCCTTTTTGGAACTCTGTTCTTCATGGGTATCATAGGCGGATATCTTGCAATACTGTATAAAAAAATATTTAAAATTAAATTATGTGAAAAATGCGTCATCATACATAATGAAGAAAATCATGAAAAACCTGACCTTGCTCATTTTTTCAGTGAACATGTCCTTGAACACATTATCAAAAAACATATCCTGAAACTTGCCATTTGGCTTTTCTTGTCCATATTTTTTATTTCAGCAATGGACAATGTTTTTAATTTGAAAAACATACTTACTCACAATAAACCACTACTCCTTGTTTTAGGTGCATTTGTAGGTATTCTACCTATATCCGGACCGAACCTTCTATTTGTATCACTCTTCAGCCAGGGTATGATCCCATTCTCAGTACTCCTGACAAATTCTATCGTTCAGGACGGGCACGGTTCTCTTCCACTCTTAAGTTTTTCAGTTAACGACACTATTAAAATAAAGGTTTTCAACTTCCTTTTCGGATTGTCAGCAGGTGGGATTTTATTAGTATTCGGATTTTAGCCCTAATAAATATAGGAGTGAACAATGAAAGGTAAAGTAGTATGGAAAGAAGGAATGGCCTTCACAGCAAAACTGGATGGTTTTGATATTATAATAGATGCTGACGAGAAAGTTGGTGGAAAGAACCTCGGCCCGATGCCAAAGGGGTTAACACTTATATCTCTGGCAGGATGTACAGGAATGGATGTTATATCTATTCTAAAAAAAATGAGAGTAGAAGTTGACTCATTTGAGGTTTCAACAGATGGATCATTAGCCGATGAACATCCCAAAAAATTCAATACAATAAAAACTACATATAGATTTACAGGAAATGATATCTCTTCAGAAAAAGTGAAAAAAGCTGTGTCACTTTCTGAAGAAAGATATTGTGGTGTTTCTGCGACTCTTCAGCCTGCAGTAGAACTTATCAGCGAAATTATTATTAATGGTGAGATAATAGATTAATAATATGGATCAAGCTGAAGACTATCTTAATATTCTTTCTGCAATAGAAGAACTCACAATACCTCTTGACCCTCCGGTCCGGTCATTTGAGAAGAGTATAAGATCTACACCACTCAGGATACTGATCTCTATACTTATCAGTTCCAGAACCAGAGATGAAGTTACAAAAGGTGCATCGGATAGACTTTTCCAAGCTGCAGATACACCTGAAAAAATTTTGTCTCTGGGAGAAAATAAGATCTCTCAATTGATCTATCCTGTCGGATTTTTTAGACAGAAAGCAAAAAATATCATTAAGATTGCTGAACATCTTGCCAAAACCGGAGAAGAAGTTCCGTCTGATATGGAGGAACTTATATCTCTTCCCGGTGTGGGCAGAAAAACAGCAAATCTGGTACGTTCCCTCGCATTTGGAATACCTTCGATCTCCGTAGATATTCACGTCTTTCGGATCTCAAAAAGACTCGGTTGGGCTACCGGTGATAAACCGGAGATCGTTGAAGCGGAACTGAGAGAACTTTTCCCGGAAAAATCGTGGAATAGTGTTAACCAGACCCTGGTTGGATTCGGGCAGACCATATGTAAACCTGTAAGCCCATCCTGTGAACTATGTAATATCTCTGACAAATGTAATTATTTTCAGGAAACAAATAATAAACCCGGGGGAAAATGATCAGAATAGAAGGTCTCTCCTTTGTCCGTAATAAAGAGATACTGAAAAATATAGACCTTAATATCAGGGAAAGAGAGCTCACGATCATGATCGGGCCTAATGGTGCCGGTAAAACTACTCTCCTTAAGATAATTTCCGGAATTATTAGAGATTATAAAGGAAAGGTCTCCATACAAGGAAAAAACATTAAAGATCTGTCAAGAAGAGAACTTGCAAAGTTAATTTCATTCCAGCCTCAATCAGAAGAATTCCTGCTTCCTATCTCCGTGAGGGATATTCTCCTTGCCGGCCGTTATCCCTATAAAAAATATTTTTCAGATTATGATAAAAATGACCTTGATATTTATGAGAAATGTCTTGAAAAATTCGATATAGCAAATATTGTTTCCAGAGATATCAATACTCTGAGTAGTGGTGAAAGAAGAAGGGTCCTGATCGCATCTGCCTATATTCAGGATGTCCCTCTCCTCTTATTTGATGAACCATTTGCCAACCTTGATCCTGAAGGAGTAATGGACCTTAAAAATATATTTGCAGAATTAAAAAAAGAAGGTAAGACCATACTGGTTGTCTCACATAATCTGGAGCCCTTGTACCAACTTACCGACAACCTTATCTCTTTAAGAGAAGGAAACATTTTATACAGCGGGGAAAGATCCTCTACTGCTGAAGTACTTAAAAAAACCTTCAATATGGATTTTGAAAGGATTGAACACAATGATAAGGAGATATTTATTCCATATGAAAAGCAGGACTAAATACCTGATAATATCCGGATTCGGATTATTGGTAATATTAATTATTCCATTCCTGGGAATTATAGATCTCGATATCTCAAAACTATTTTCGAATGATCCTGACAGTTTCATATTCTGGCAATTACGTTTCCCGAGAACTATTATGGCCTTTCTGGTCGGATCTTCCCTTGCTCTCGGGGGATTGATCTTCCAGAATATTTTCAAGAACAGCCTTGCAACTCCTTATACGCTTGGAGTTTCCTCCGGTGCGGCGGCAGGTACTGTGGCAGCCTTGAAGCTGAATCTTGTTATGAGTATCTTTGGAATTAATCTGGTCTATATTGCAGGATTTGCAGGTGGTATATTATCTATCCTTCTTATCCTCGGAATCTCCAGAATTACGAAGAGTTATTCTGTTTACACGATACTTATGTCCGGAGTTGCAATAAATTTTTTCTTCTCTGCATTTATATTGCTATTACAATATATGGTCGATATCACGCAAACTGTTTCTATATTGAGATGGCTAATGGGAAGTATATCCACAAGCGGTTACAAAGATATAATAATCATTCTTCCGATGTGGATATTTTTTGTTGTTACAGCTGTCTTTCTGAATAAAGAACTTGTCCTGATATCAGGTGGGGAAAATTTTGCCTCTACAAGAGGCCTTAATGTAAAAAAATTCAGGATCTTATTGTTCATCATAGTGTCTCTAATAACAGGCATTATTGTCTCAATTACAGGCCCGATCGGATTTGTCGGTTTGATAGTTCCACATATTTCCAGACAATTCATTAAGGATGACTTCAGATTTCTTGTAATTGTTACTGTCATATTTGGAGGAATCCTCCTCGCTTTGGCAGATCTTCTTGCAAGAACTTTAATACCACCGGTAGAGATCCCTGTTGGTATCATCACTTCTTTCTTCGGAGCTCCTTTCTTCCTTTTTATTCTGATAACTTCATTAAGAAAAAAAATCTGATAATTATTTTTTCTATTCTGATAAAACTATTATTACTGCCAAATAGATTCAATGTATTCCTTAGATTTTGAATTTGACAATAAAATTGTGCTGTGTTAAAAATCAACTTTATTCAAGGAGACATCGATGGCTACAAGAGGAAAATGGGGCTCAAGGATGGGGTTTGTTCTGGCAGCAGCGGGATCTGCAGTAGGACTTGGAAATATTTGGAAATTCCCTTACATTACAGGAGTTTACGGAGGAGGTGCATTTGTTCTGGTCTACCTCGGATTTATCCTCGTTGTTGGATTACCGATAATGATATCTGAATTAATCGTTGGGCACAGGTCTGAAAAGAACCCGATCGGAGCATTTCAGAATCTTGACGGGAAAAAAAGCATATGGCAGGCTGCAGGTTGGCTTGGTGCTGCTTCCGGTTTTATTATCCTCTCATTTTATAGTGTTGTTGCAGGCCAGGCTATGGCATATATATTTAAATCTTTTGCCGGATTTTCAGGATCGCCTGATCAGATCGTTGCCAAATTTGCTGAGCTTAAAACCAACCCCCTACTTTCAATAATGTGGCATACAATATTTATGGGACTTGTCATATCCATTGTTATCGGAGGTGTAAAAAACGGAATAGAAAAGTGGTCGAAGATCCTGATGCCCGCTCTTGTAGTTCTCCTGTTGGGTCTTACATTTTATGGAGTATTTTTCTCTGATGGAGGGAAAACTGCACTGGCATTCATGTTTAAACCAGATTTTTCAAAATTATCATCCGAAGCAATACTTTCTGCTCTGGGACATGCATTCTTCACATTGTCACTTGGCATGGGAGCAATGATAACATATGGAAGTTACCTGGGAAAAAAGATCAACCTTCCACGAGCAGCTCTAACTGTGGTTTTCATGGATACTATCATCGCTCTTCTTGCTGGTATTGCAATTTTTGCTCTTGTATTTGAATATAATATGGAACCAGCTGCAGGGCCGGGACTGATTTTTGAAACTCTACCGGTTCTTTTCGCTCAAACCGGACCATTTATATCGGTACCATTCTTCCTGTTATTAACATTTGCAGCACTTACTTCCGGAATATCATTACTTGAAGTTGTCGTATCATATTTCATAGATGAGAAGGGGTGGTCAAGACTCAAATCCACATTAATTATGGGTGGTACAATATTCTTTATAGGTCTGCTTCCGGCACTTGATAAGATCCAGGTCATGTTCAAGGGGAAGAGGCAATCTTTCTTTGATATATTTGATTTCGTGTCGACGAACTACATGCTGCCGACAGGGGGCCTTATCATTGCTTTATTTGTCGGATGGAAGATGAAAAAGAATATTATCGAATCAGAGAATTTTAATAGTAAAGATTGGTATTATAATGCCTGGAGATTTATATTGAGGTTTATAACTCCTATTGCAGTTATCATAATCATACTTCATGGCCTTGAATTGATCTGATTATTTAATAAAACTTTCCCCTTAAAAATGCTTCTTGCTTTAAAAATAGTTGATAGACATAGCTATAGGGAAAGTCCCATTTAGGACTAGCGGGGGCATTCGTACAGAAACTAGCGGTTTGGGGACCCTTTTTAAGGTTGAAATCGCTATTATCTGTAGAGATGCCTGTTTCCTTCAATAAGAAGTACCATCTGTGTAAGTTTACATAATATGTTGGTCCGGATCGATTCATGGCCAACATCCGGAGAATGCAGACCTGGAGAGTATTTCTACACATTGTATAGTTTCAACATTAGTTTACATAATAATTACTTTCCGAACCTAACATATTTAGTGAGAAAATCTATATATAGTGGTGTAATTCAGTAAAATATTCAAAATTTTGTCAAATTTGCATATCAACATATTCAATAATAACATATATTAATTCCGGGAAATGTCAACAATTAACAGATATTTTCAAACCATATTTAATCATAATGCTTTCCCCGGCTTTCTGGGTCTGGCCCTCTTAATATAGTATTTATCTTTTGTATCCTGATCCAGATAGGAATAAACCTTTCTCAGAAGTGCTTCCAGTTCTTTTTTAAAGGGATACCTGGGATCGATCTCATAGAGTCTAACCCTGCCTTTCAGCCGGCTGCATACAACTCTGGCACTTTCGAGTTTTTCCAGTTGTTTTTGAACTGCACTAAGATTAAACTCAAAATTTCGAGCAATTTCATTGGGATAGGAAAGTGGATTCAAAATCAGATACAACAGTATCTTTTCTTTAACTAAAGAACCAGTTATTGCTTCAATCATATAAATACCACCCCCAGTGGTTGTGCAACCACTTAAAGTATAGTACAGTTTTTTAAAAATTTCAATATTTGTTTGGGAATAAATAATATGATATACTTTTTATATCGAAATTTTCTTCGGTAATTCCTAAAAGTTGATGAATGGAAGAAGTTTACACAATAAATGTTATCCGAACCTAACTTTGTTAGCCGTAAAATAACATTTTCAATATAAATATACATCAATTCCGGAAAATGTCAACAAAAAGCCTCTACTGTGAAACATAAAAGTAATTATGATGCACAGTGAGAGAAAATAGAGCCATACAAAAACTAAAATTCCATCCCATGATTTAAATCACTATCGAGATCAATTTCTCTACTCTTTAGTTTCTCCCTACCCTCTTTATAAAAATTCAGAAACTTACCCTTGAATCTCTCTTCAGCAATGGAATCTAATTTGCCAGATCCGAAAAAATCGATTTTCAATTTATTCGATTCTGTTGCAGGGAAATAGGTAATGCTTTTTGAGTGAATAGTTAATTCAGGCTTATACTCATGTACTTTTAACAGATCATTTACAGAGATTTGATAAAACCCCTTTGGATCGATCAGGGAAAAATCGATATCAAGTGTTTTTATCATTGATCTTCTTATTGGGAAATTTTCCATATAGATCTCTTTTGCCCAGGATCCTATAATAATAAATTTATCAAGAATTTTTGCCTGATCAAAACTCTTCAGCAATAAGTGAAACTCTTCCTGTAATTTTTCCATTAGTTTTCTATTTTAAAGACTCTGATCAAATAATTAAGCATTTTTTCCATACCTTTCAATAGATTCTTTAACCGGTTTATTTCATCCCTTACGCTTTTTCTCTTTATCTTAAAACCTTCCAGTTCTTTTTTTATACTTTTTAATTCACTTCTTTTTACGACCTTTTGTTTCGGTTTTTTTGAAAAATTTTCCTGGAGAATGAAATATTCCGATTTGCTATTGTTATCTATTCTTTTAATCACTGATTTTGATGGATTCTCTTTTTGCCATTCTTGTAAATTCTTCAATTTGATCCTGATAGAGTTCAATTCCTCTGAAATAAAATTAAACATCATAAAGACACGGCTATCAATTTTTTCAAGGTTATTATCCATACTTCTCTCCACATTTATAACTGCGGTTATATTATGGTGTTTTAAATGTAATATGTCAACAAGAGAAAATATTATGTAACATAAAACACATTATGTTACATAGTTGATGAAAAAAATTT
>DBOL01000069.1 GCA_002299555.1 Candidatus Aminicenantes bacterium UBA647 | reverse complement strand
TTTTATATCTTTCCAGCTCAATTTTTTCATCAGTTCTGTATATAACACCATTGACCCTGACTCTGAGATATCCCTCTTTATTCAGATCTTCAATCAATTTTTCGTATGTACCTTTTTTCTGTCTCACGACCGGAGCCAGAACAGTAACGATGCCGGTCATCCCTTTCCCAGCCTTTTCCGCTATTTTCGACGGAGATTGTGCTTCTATCTTAATCCCATGATCAGGACAATATGGAGTACCTATCCTTGCGTACAATAATCTGAGATAGTCATATATTTCAGTTACCGTCCCTACTGTACTCCTGGGATTCTTACTCGTTGTTTTCTGTTCGATCGATATTGCAGGAGAAAGACCTTCGATGGAATCTACATCAGGCTTGTTCATCTGTCCGAGGAATTGCCTGGCATATGCAGATAAAGATTCGACATATCTCCGTTGCCCTTCAGCATAAATTGTATCGAAAGCAAGGGTTGATTTCCCACTCCCTGATAGTCCTGTTATCACTATGAACTTATCTCTGGGAAGTTCTATGTTTATATTCTGAAGATTGTGCTCCCTGGCACCTTTTATCACTATATTTTTCATTGAAAATTTTCCGATTTGTAAAACACCTAATTGTATTTTGTTTCCCTCCCTTTGTCAAAAATGATTTCTCTTCAGAATGTTCTGTATTTAAAAAAAATTATCTGCTAAAATCAAATATCAAGAAAAAATTCATATTAAAATGTTTTTACCAGAATCAGATATTTACACAAAACAAAAAAACTTATTAAATAAACTAAAGGAGAAATCAATTGAAATTAGTCTATTCTTACTATGTCCTTGACATCGTACATAAGGGGCACCTTTTAATGATGAAGAACGCTAAATCTATCGCAGGAAAAGATGGGAAGCTTATCGTTGGAATTCTTACCGATGAAGCTGTAATGGAATTAAAGAAAAAGCCGATATTGTCATTTGACGAGAGGGTCGAACTTGCATATGCGATAGAGCATGTCGATGTTGTCGTTGCGCAGGAGACATATTCACCTCTCCCTAATGTGAAGAGAATTAAACCTGATATTCTAATGGAGAGTACAAGCCATACGGAAGAAGCTATTGAGGAAGCAGATGCAGTCATGAAGGAGATCGGAGGAAAAGTTATAGTTCTTCCTTATTTTCCTACTCAGTCATCAACAAGTATAAAAAATAAAATCTTTGAACAGAATGGAGGAAACAATGGAAAAAAAAATTGATTCAAATGTGAAACTGCAGCTTGCCAAGTGGCAGAAAAAAATGTTCTGGATGATGTGGGTAACATATGCATCCTTCTATCTCCTGAGAGTTAATATTTCTATTGCGATGCCGGAAATAATGAAAGAGTTCTCACTCTCAAAATCAGATATGGGATTAGTGCTGAGCAGCCTCTTTCTTATGTATGCAGTCGGTCAGTTCATTAACGGTCAATTGGGAGATAAACTTAATTCAAGACTGATCATTACTATAGGTTTGCTTACTTCGGCAGGGATGAACATCCTTTTTGGTTTTACCGGAGGAATAATAGGATTAATGATCGTCGTTTGGGGAATTAACGGCTATTTTCAGGCAATGGGTTGGGGTCCGACTGTTAAAGCAATGGCCAATTGGTTCCCGGCCAATATAAGAGGAAAGACAGCCGGACGTCTCGGAACAAGCTATATTCTGGGAGGAGCTTTTTCCTGGTTACTTGCAGGATATATAGCTGAGAATTTGGGTTGGAGATATACTTTCTGGATCCCTGCAATAGTTTGTGTTTTTCTTGCTTTACACTGGTACAAAAGAGCACGTAATGCTCCTGAAGAGATCGGATTGCCGAGTGTAGAGGAACAGGAGAGCGGAGTCATTTCTTCTGAGATCAGGGAAGATACTCATATCGGATTTAAAAATACTCTAAAGATCACTCTTATGAATCCCTATGTCTGGTTAGCAGCTTTCGGACTATTCGGGCTGAATATTGTAAGATACGGCTTTATGTCATGGGCACCCACTTATATGTTTGAAGTGCAGGGTGCTTCAATATCCATGGCTGCATATAAAGCAGTAGCATTCCCTATAGCAGGTGGATTGGGAGCTATCTTTGCAGGATGGGCTTCTGACAATGTTTTCAAGAACAAACGTGCTCCTGTTGCTTTTATCATGCTAGTCCTACTTGGGATTTCCTGCTATGTTTTCAGGATCATTCCAAATGATAACTGGATACTAAGTCTTATATGTCTTCTGTTTATCGGGTTCTTCACATTCGGACCACATATTCTGCTTGTGGCAGCACTGCCCGCTGACCTGGGATCCCGTAAGGCAGCCTCATCAGTAACCGGTTTTATTGATGCAATGGGTTATCTCGGAGCCAGTCTGACAGGAGTCGGGACTGGAATCCTGATTGAAAAATTCAGCTGGGATGCCGCTTTTTATTTCTGGATATTCGGTGCTTTCTTTGCCGCTGTCATGGTCTCTCTAATTTGGATCCTGAAAGACAAAAAGAATATAAAAGCTACATAAAATAACTAATATTAAACTTTATATAGATAAGTAGTCATATCTGTAAAGCTTTCAGATATGGCTACTTATTTGATCCCCCCTCTTTTTCAAAAATAATATGAAAAACAGGGACAGTTCTAAATTCTGTAAACAAAATTTAGCCACTAAAACAATCTAAATTCCAAATACAACTTAATCTTACTATTCTTTGTGTACGCATAGTTTAGAACCGTCCACAAAAAATATTTCACTTTTGTTTATTTTTCTTGTCAACAATTTCTAAATGAATTATGTCTATATATATGGAAGACAGAATTAGCCGGATCGTAGATCTGGCAAAATCGGGCAATAATAATGCAATGAGAACATTATACGACATGAACAAGGAAAAAATTATGAATCTGGCACTAGGGTATACAAGAAACCGAGAGGACGCTGAAGAGATACTTCACGATACCTTCATAACTGCTTTCTCTGCATTACAAAAGAACAAACTTAAAGAACCAAAAAAATTCCCCTCGTGGTTATACAGGATCGGAATGAACTCTTCCATTGACTTCCTCCGGAAAGAGAAAAAACACAGGTACACAGATATTGATGAAAGTAATTTCGAGGACAAAAGCGGATCCGGTACTGACCCGGAGGATAAGGTCATTAATAAAGAGAAAGATGACAAAATATCAGAAGCAATATCAACCCTCGCACCAAGACAGAAACTGATATTCACATTAAAACATCAGCAGCAGATGAAGATAAGAGAGATCGCAGATTCACTTGGATGCAGTGAGGGAAATGTAAAGACCCAGCTTTTCAGAGCAGTCAGAGCTATCAGAAGTGAATTAAAACTTTCACTTACGGAGAAATAATCATGAAATGTAAACACTATGAAAATAACATAATCCTTTTTCTTTATAACGAACTTTCTGAAAAAGATGAGAAAATTCTTAATAACCATTTGCCATCATGTGAACATTGCCGGGAATTCATGGAGGAGAACAAAAAAATGTTCTCCGATATTTCTGACTCAGTTCCGGAAGAATTCGATCCTGCATGGGATAGATACTGGACAGACATAAACAGAGAGGTCAAAAGATCAAAGAAGGAGGGCTGGACACTTTTCCCACTCCCCTCAAAAACTCTTTCATTTGCAATGTCATTATTAATATTGTTTGCAGGAATTGGGATCGGTACGTTTTTCAAGGGATCGCCGAAGGATATCACCGGACCTCTGCATCAGAAAAAAAAGAATAGTAACTTTCTTTACGTGAGCAACTATTTTGAAGATGTGAAACCGGTAATGCTGGACTATGCGAACTATACAATACCCGCATCCAACGGAAACGGAGGCCCGGTCGATAAGGAAATAATAAAGGGGATGCTTGACAAGACCAGACTTTTAAAGAGACATGTATCGACAGAAAAAGAACCTTATCTGGCAACACTTCTCGAAGAACTGGAACTTATTCTTACAGAGATCAAGAATACAGCTCCGGGTGAAAAAGATTCCCTGAGAACTCTTCAGGGAATGATCAGGCAAAGGAATATTCCATTAAAAATAGATCTATTTAAAAATAAAGTAAAAAGATCCCAACGGATCTAAAGGAGACACAAAATGAAAAGAAAATTATTTAAATTGACAAGGTTACTAATGGTGCCAGCTTTATTGGCCACATTAATATTCGCAACACCATTGGATTCTGCTGATAAGAAGGACCATGAAGAGTTTAAAAAAGCGAAAAAACTGATCTACGAGAAGGATTGGACAAGAGCAGTCGCAACTCTGAAAATATTTCAGGAGAAGTTCAGGAAGAGTGACTATCTTGATGATTCCTTATACTGGCTCTCATATTCTCTGTCAAAGATGGGAACTGAGATGGGAGAGAGAGCCGCAAAGATCAGTCTGAACGAAGAAGCTATCAAGGAGTTGAATGAACTGCTTGACGGTTTTAAAACCAGTACCTGGATTGAAGATGCCAAGATATTGAGGATGGAGATCGCAGAATCCCTTTCCGGATTAGGGAATAGAAGTTACAGAAAATACCTTAGAAGAGGTGCCGCAGCTGATGCAGAGAAAGAAGGTAATGTAAAGATGTGGGCATTGGATGCTCTGCTTCATATGGACAGTGACAAGGCGTTTCCGATATTGAAAAAGATATTAAAGGAGAATAAAGATACACGGATGCGGGAGAAAGCACTCTTTATTATAAGTCAGCATGATGATAAAGAAGTAATTCCTTTTTTGATCAATATTGCACGAAATGACAAAAGCCTGATAATCAAGGAAAAAGCGATATTCTGGCTTGGACAGATGGACACCAAAGAGAGTGGAAAAGCGATAATCGATATGTACGATAATGAGAAAAATTTCAAGCTGAAAAAGAAATTATTGTTCTCTATCTCTCAGAACGAATCAAAATCATCCATAAACAAACTTGTTTCAATTGCAAAAAATGATAAGAACTATGAATTGAAAAAAAGTGCAGCATTCTGGATCGGACAAATTGATGAAGAGGATACATCGGAACTTCTTTTCGATATATATAAGAACAGTTCGGACAGTAAATTCAGAAAAGACCTCGTTTTTTCTATATCACAGGTAGATTACGATAATGCCGTAAAGAAACTTGTTTATATCTCTCAGAACGACAAGGATCCTGAAGTAAGAGAGAAAGCGATATTCTGGATAGGTCAACATGATTCTGCAAAAAGTGTAAAATACCTTTTTGATGTCTACAGAAAAGAAACTGATCAGAAGTTGAAGGGGAAAATCCTATTCAGCATCGGACAATCAGATTCCGATAAAGGCACTGATTTCCTAATTGATATTTACAAAAAAGAGAAAACCAGGGAATTAAAAGAAAAGATAATATTCAATCTTGCTCAAACCGATTCCAAAGAAGCTTTGAAGTTCATTTCTCACCTGGCAAAAAATGAAAAAGATCCCGGATTGAGGAAGAAAGCGATCTTCTGGCTTGGCCAATCGGACAGTGATGAAGCATTGAATATCCTGAAAGATATTATAGATGAGTAGACTTTATAATTCATAGGAGAAGAAAATGACCAAAGCATTAAAAACGATCATAAAGATCTTCCTGATACTCATCTTCGTCCTCTCACACTTTCTATCAGGTGCAGAATCAGGACTTGAAGGGAAAAATATAATCCTGATCGATGATGTTTCCCTGAGCCTTGAACAGAGAGTTGAGAAAGCAGAGAAAGTATTTACAACTAAGTTCAACGGGTCCTATTTCCTTACCGGATATAACGTCAACACCAGGGGTGGAAATATCTCATTCGGTACATTCATAACTTCATCTGATGATCGTATGTCAAAGATATCCCATGATGGAGACAGCCTTAGGATCTATCATTACACTGATACCGATCTTGATTATGAAGAAGACTATAAAAAAAGGATCGTCCTTTTTCTTCATAAAAAGAGCGGTAAAAGATCTGAAGTGGTAAATGCTGTTATCCTTAAGGGGGGGATCAGATATAAGATAAAGGATATCCCCCTTTTTCTGCTTGGAGATCCAGATACAAATGAAAGTTTCAATTTTGTTAAAAAACTCTTCGATTCTTCCTCGACTGAAAAATTCCAAAAAAGAGCCCTTGCAGTCATAGCAATTCATGATCACAAAGGATCATCTTCATTTCTATACAAAACAGCTTCTGCGAACTATAGTTCAAATTTGAGGAAATCAGCTATCTTCTGGCTCGGTGTTACCAAAGCAAAAGACAGCATTCGGTTTCTCAAAAAACTTTCAAATTCTGCTACAGAAAAGAAGATCATCAAATCACTTGTATTTGCATTCTACAATCTCAACTCAAAAGAGGGGAACAAAGAGTTAATAAGGTTAGCAAAAGGGGATATCCCTTCTTCAGCAAGAAGAGATGCAATCTTCTGGCTGGGGCAGAGGGCGTCAAAAGAAGGTATACGAACACTGAAGAATGTTGTTTCCAATGACAAGAATGAGGATATCAGAAATTCTGCAGTTTTTGCTCTCAGCCAGCTTGACGATGACAGATCCATCCCGATCCTGATTGATATAGTAAAAAACAATAAGAACCCCAGGATCAAAAAGAAAGCTATGTTCTGGCTTGGCCAGAAGGATGACAAAAGAGTTATAGATCTATTCGAAAGTATTCTTTTAAAATAGCACGACTCCATAGAGGGCGGCCTACCAGCCGCCCTTTTTTTTACCTAATAATCAATCCCGGCAGGTTTTACATTCGCCGAATCAAATGCATGACATGGAGTGACCGCATAGACCATATTGCATTCAGGACATTTCCCTTCAAATGTCTCCATTTCAAAATCTTTTTCACAATTTTCACATTTAATATTCAAAGGCATCGGCATCATCTGTATATCAAATCCCATCGTCCTTACCTTGTCTGCAACCTGTTTACCATTTTCAAAACTTCCTGAACATCCATCATGCATTCTCATTCTCCTTCATCAGATCTTCCAAAGATAACGATTCTCCGTATCTTAGTTTTTTTCTCATTTTCTGTACAATTGAGTCCATCTTCTCCAGGCCGGATAATATATCCTTCTCCTGATCAGATGTAATTATAAGTTTCTTGATCCCACCGTTGTTGATAACAATCCTCTTGTTGCCCATTAAAGCAAGGAGAGGATCATGTGTGGCCATTAGAACTATTTTCTCTTCTCCAACAAGGAGCCTGAGAGCTTTTTTCCTGTCTATTCCTGCATTTTCTATCTCATCGATCAGTACAATAGGAGAACTGCTAAGAATTGCAGTATCTGCTATCATCAGAGCCCTGGACTGGCCACCACTCAGACTTGTAACCGGAGTATCCGGATCAAATTTTTCTCCTGCAAGCTTATTAGCCTCATAGATTATCTTTTCAATTACAGATTCTTCCTCTTCAACCATTCGGCTTTTTGCATGGAGTTCAAGAAATTCTCTCACAGTCAAATCCATAACAAAATTCATATTCTGGGACAATTGGGCAACAAGTTTGTTGCTGGAGGAAAACCTCCATTTTTTGTCCGGTAATTTATCATTGATCAGAATTTTTCTAAGAGTAGGTGTATCTTCCTGTGCAGTCCACTCAATATCAGCCAGGAGTCTGCTTTTCCCTGAACCTGTCGGGCCCACTATCGAGATGATCTCGCTTTTACTTATCTCTATCGGATCAAATTTTTCAGTCTCCCCTGATTTGTCTCTGCCGGGAAGGATTGTCAGTTTTTCTACACCATTACTATCATCTTCTCCAAGGAATTCGATCATCTGATCAATATACTCCGAGATACTGCTTAATAGTTTTTCGACATCAAGCGCTTTATCCTCAAGCTCATCTTCATCTATAGTGTTTAATAATTCATTAATTGTAAGGTCTGCCTTCCCTTCAATATCGATCAGATTATCTTCAAAAAAATTAGTAAGGAAAGGATAAAGTTCAAGCAATTCAGAGATCTTTCTGGTCTTCAGCCTTTTTCCATTCTTCATTTTTGGTCCTTCCCCTTCATATCTATTTTTCTGACATTCCCCATCTGGTAAGATTCGCCAATCCTTGTTTCACCAAGACAATAAGAACATAAGGCAGCAGGCATTGAGAACCTGAGTTTTTTCCCCTTCAGGCTTTCGATCTTCTCTTCCTTTTCATATAACAAAGTCGACAATTCAAAAGCTCCCTGTCCGTTAAGTCCGTTAACATGCATCACTACAGCTCCCGGATTAACCATATTTACACGGGAAGCAAAAACCTCCCGTTCAGCCTGTGATACAATATCGCCTTTGGTTATAATCGCAATATCAGCCATCTTTAACATAGGCCCTATCTTTTTAGGGGTATTTATACCACTGAGATTATCAAGGACGCATATTGCCTTTATATCTTTAATGTAAGGAGAACACCGGTTACAGAGCCCGGCACTTTCAGTGATCAGCAGATCAAGGCCTTCTCCCTTTCCCCACTCAACAACCTCTTCTATATTACTTACAAAATAGTGGTCAGGACACAAGGCTCCGGATAACCCCTTTCTTACAGGAACTCCAGCTTTCTCATAAAGAATATCATCATCAGTAGACAATGCGTCAAATTTAACTACTCCAATTTTTAATCCTCTATCTTTCAATGCCTTGATGGTTTTAAGAATGACAGACGTCTTGCCGGATGAAGGTGGACCGGAAAATGTTACGAGGTTCATCTATTCCTCCCCTATAGAATTGTTGAAAATATCTTCACATTTACTTAAAAGTGCAGCTATATCATTTGAATAAATATAATCCCAACCTATCCACATAAATTTATTCTCGTCAGGAATCCTGTTATCGACCTTAGGATTCGTACTGGGAAATAACCCACGGTGAGACAATATTTCACCGACTTTTTCAGAAGCAAAAAAATCGACCAGAGGCTTGAGTTTCTTCTGCTTCTCTACCTTTGACAACATAAATATCGGGCTGATTATCGATCCATCTTCAGGCCAGAT
This sequence comes from Candidatus Aminicenantes bacterium UBA647, assembly GCA_002299555.1. Taxonomy (GTDB): domain Bacteria; phylum Acidobacteriota; class Aminicenantia; order UBA2199; family UBA2199; genus UBA647. The sequence continues at coordinate 20,366 of DBOL01000069.1, read as the reverse complement.
AGCAACCATCGGACCATCTCCTTTTGTCATCTTTGTGAAAAAATATGGCATTATTGTTACGGCAGGACGATTAGTTTTCTTCTTTGCCGACTTAACCATCTCGGATGGATGGAGACTTTCGAGGAGGCTTTTCCCAAGTTTTGAAACAGCATCTTCACCATACTTTTTGTAAATATTCAATAATATTGCATTGAAAAGATCGAAATCGCCTATAGGAAGGCTTACACTTTTTTCAAATTCCGGCTTCAGTATATCCGCCCAGCTTTTTGGAATCTCTCTCCCGTTCAATTCATTTCTGTTCACAAGAAAGACTGCAGGGACAACACTTATCATAGAATAATGTCCTTTAGGGTCCTTCAAGTCGATCTCATCATTATCAAACATTGGATTAAGTTTGTTGAAACCGGTAAGATCCTTGAACACTCCCCTTTCCTTGAATTTCCCCATCAATTTTTCATCAAAAAAAAGGTCAAAACCTGCTGATATAAAGAGATCAGAGAGGTTTTTATCATCTTCTTCCTTTACAAGAATATCTTTCAACCAATCAAGCCCCATGGAAGCCGCTTTTAGTTTATACTGGATCTCATAATTATTATCTTTTTTGTAATCGTCAATAAAGTCTTCCAATGATTCTGTAAGTGGTATTCTTACCGGACAAGGAAGCAGGCCCTCAATTTTAAGTGTATCTGCTTTACTTTTGTCTATCGTTGATTCCGGATCAATGAGACTCCTATCCCTCTTCTGTTCGATCGCATCAATAAGTAATTCACTAAAAGTTTCAAGGTTGATCTTTTTAAAAAAAAGAGCATTCTTTAATGTAATAGATTTTCCGAATTTTTCTCTTTTAGATTCTTCCCCGATCTGGGGGAATCCTTTAGAAACGAAAACGGGAATCGTCTCCGGATACTTTTCTGTAATATCGTACAATGTTTCATTAAAATTATAATATTCCATTTTCATCCTGTACCAGAGATAACAACAATTAAAATGATATAGCTCTCCTCATATTAACCTTCCCGGATTTAATAAAACCATTATAGTATAGTTGCCTAAAATAGTAAACTATTTCTTTTGTATTTTTTTTCTTTGTTAATTTCCAAATCTCAGGATAAGAAGTAAGAATTTATTATTCAAAAAAAAAGGGAAGAAGTGAACACTCCTTCCCTTATATTATATAAAAAATCAAGTTATTTCTTTTGCTCTTTCATTAACCCCGGAGTTCCTTCCGGATTTATTTTGATTGAATTAAGGATTGATCTATGATAATTTTCAGGATGGCACCTGAAAATTGTATCGGGATCCTTTCCTACAATAAAATCAATCTGACTAAAAGATGTGTGGATTCCGTTATTTCATCAGGATATGAACCCGATTCTGTTTTTCTCTACCACAACGGTTCTCAACTGAAAGTGATGGAAGAATTGAAAAATGAATACCCTGAGATCAATCACCAATGGTCTGAAGAGAATACCGGATATTCAGGAGGTTTCAACTCTGCAATGGAATGGATGTTCAATTGTGGGGCAAGATCTGTTCTTTTTCTTACAAATGACACAATTATAAATTCGGCCACGTTGATTAATTGCCTGAACACTGAGAAAAAGGCAGATTCAGGTTTTGTAGCACCTTCAATATTTTACCTCAAATATCCGGATAAAATGGACTCAAGCGGAGGTTTTTTTGACAGAGAACGGTTCACTCTATCTCACTACCATAGCCACCCTCTACCTGCTTTTCTCGAACCAGGCAGAGATTATATCCCCGGAACTGCATTATGGATGAGAGAAGATATTTTTAAAAGAACCGGAGGTATGGACGAGCAGTTTCACACATATTGGGAAGATGCAGACCTATCGTTCCGCTGTCACGATTCCGGAATAATAATGGCCAGAAGTCCCGAAGCGGAAATATTTCACGGGATAGGACAAACTTGTCATAAAAAACCGATTTATACAACATTTTATTTTCAGAGAAACAGGATAATGTTCTGCAGGAAATATTTGAATGATACTGAAATTAATAAAGCTAATGAGATCATTATATCAGAAATTGAAGGCATGAAGAAGAAAGCAATTGAGAGAGGTGATCATAAAAAACTGGAATATATATCAGAATTGGAAAAACTTTTTTAATACAATTCACGTGTAACATATCAGGCTCTCCGGCGTACAAGCTTTATAGGAGAAAAAAATGAAAGCAATAAAAAAACTAACTCTAACCGGACTTATTATGATGTTATCCATTACATTTTTCACATCACAGGTTCCAGCCTATGAACTGCAGAAGAAATACATCGCATCCGATGCGAAGTGGCTGATCCACCTTGATGTCAGGGCATTGATCAAAACAAAACTCTGGGACAGCATTTATGATGAGAAGAAAGTCAAGATCAACCATAAGAACAAAGATATTATGAAAGAACTCAATTTTGATGTTCTTAATGATCTGCATTCTGTCTCTGTCTATGGCATTGACAAAGGGGAAAGGAATGCCATAGTTCTGATAAATGGGAATTTTGACAGGAATAAAATAATCAGGAAACTTGAATCAGAAAAAAACCCTGAAACCTCAAAATATGGAAACTTCAAGATTTATCATTGGGATGACGATGATTTCGGCGTTTTTGTTAACAATAATCTTCTTGTCATCACACAAAGCAGAGTTTACATGGAATATGCTCTTGACGTTATAAAAGGCAAAAAAGTCGGATTTAATAAATCTTCTCTATCAAAAAGGATGAAAGAGATACCTGGAAATTCTGTTCTTTTTGCTCTGGCAGGCGATCTGTCCAGACTCGCCGGGAAACATCGAAAATTACCTATGATGATCGATAAAGCAAAGATGGCACTTTTTCTCGCTATGGAACAAAACAACGATATGAGGTTATCATTAAAGCTTCAAACCGAAACCCCTGAAGCCGCCAAAAATTTAATGCAGGTAGGTAATGGCCTCCTTGCTCTAGCAAGAATGAGTAAGAAAGATATGGATGGAAAAGAAGTGATAGTAAATTCGATCCAAATTTCCGCGGAGGGAAACATTGTTAAAGTAAAAATGGTCATCCCTTCCAAATTCATAATAGATAACATAGACAAACATTAAAAGTGGAAAAGATTGTAACTGACAGGGATCTTGTCGAAAACAGCCTCAACGGCTCAAGACAGGATTTTGAAGCTTTAATAAAAAGGTATAGCAAAAAGCTATACCTTTTTATTTTTAACAGAACAGGCAACAGGGAAGATGCCGAGGATATTATTCAGGAAACTTTTCTGAAAGCCTATAAAAATCTGTCAGGTTATGATCCTAAATGGAACTTTTCGACATGGATATATACAATTGCAATGAGGACCTCCATCAGCCACTTCAGACATACTAATGTCCGTGAAAAAACATTGATCTTCCCCTTTAGCCAGAGCGAATCACCTGAAGAAAAGATCATGAAGGATGATGTCAAAAATATCTGGGATGCAACCGGAAAATTAGGGCCTGCAAAGCAAGAGGTTATTCGACTCCGGTATGGAGATGGCCTTACAATAAAAGAGATCGCAAAAATAACAGGAAAATCTTCTGTTAATATTCGTGTTATTTTGTACAGGGCAAAGAGTGAATTGATTCAGATCATCAACGATACAAATAGAACAGGAATGCCCTTGCAAAAGAATTCAGAAAAAGGTATAGCATTAGGAGTAAAAAAATGAGATGTTTAATATCAAAGATCATAATCGACAGTCGTGAAGGATCAGACAAACCGCTTCCCGGAATAGTTCGCAAACATCTAAAAAGTTGCCGGGACTGCAATGCATACATGAATCTCGGGAAACAATTAAGGGACTCCAATCTCGATTCAGGGATTTCAGAATCTTCAATCAATGAATTGAATCAAAAGATATTTTCAAATATAGATAACCTGGGAAAAGGAAATATAGTGAAACTGAAAAGCTGGAGTTTTCCCTCTGTTCCGGTAGCAGCTTCACTTTTCATTATCGTCCTTTCACTTGGGATCATCCTATATCAAAACATAAATAAGCCTTCTGAAATTCGAGAATCAAGCCCTCTTGTCAATATTCTGGCAGTTGATAAGTTGAAAAATTTTAATAATATCGTTTCCAATATGGAATCGCCTATTCTAAAAGAGGCTGAGGGATTAAAAAAATCTATAAATTCCGCAAAAGAATATCTCCGCTCTGCTTTAGATTTTGGTTTGCCGGGAATTCCGAATTGATCAGGAATTATCTGAACTTATAAATTTCGCAACGGAATCTATTGTACCCAGATCATGATAAGTATCAATAAAAAATACTGATGGATCTAATTCTTTAAGCAAATGTTCTTTCTTACCACTTTTTTCAACTGAATCAATAAGAAATTCATATAATTTGCGGGATGCAGATTCCAGAAAACCATAAGCCCCCCAGACCCCGGTATACTGGTCAATATTTGCTGATGGTTTATCTTTGAATTTTGTTATCCTGTTTTTTTCAACTTTAACCGCCCCGAGTGTGGAGATCATATGCTTGTCGCTGCATTTTGTTACACCGAAGACCACACTATCTTCAAGGAGTCTTTCAATAGCTCTACTGATCAGTGTTTCCCCTTTCTCATCTGAATATATAAGATCGTCTTCCCCGAACTTTATAAAAGAATCAGGCAGGAGTACGATATTGAAATCCGAAAACTCCATATTTGCAGAATATACTGATCCGGGCCATTCTCTGAAATAATTATTAAACATCACATAGTTAACATCGACTATAGGTAATCTTTCTGATACATAGCGAAAAACACTCTCTTTCCCCGGCTTAATAATAGTTATTACTGCCACTCTTACATCCAACTCAGCTCTTTTCTTTGAATTATTAAACGCTTTAATATGCTCGATCGAATAATCAATTAGTTTTTTCCCCGGATAAATCTCAAATAATTCTTTCGGACCCTTTGCACCAAGCCTTTTCCCCTCACCAGCACAAGGAAGAATGATCGTTGCTCTTTTCATATTATTTCTCAGCAATGAATATCAGTGCATTGCTAGTTTCACTAAAGGTTCCCTTGTCAAAATCCCCATAGAATTTTATCAAACTGAATCCGGCATCGTCAAGCCCACCCATAACATCATTACTATCTGCAGGATAAAGTGATACTTTGTTCCTGAACTTTTCACCTGTTTTCTTTATTATAAGTTCACCGGAGAACTCTATCTTTTCGCCCTTTTCAATAATCTCGTTCTCCCTTACAAACAAGAATTCATCATCTTCTATATTTTTAAAAGCATTCACTCCGTTAATAAGGACATTATCATAATTAACTATCTGTGCAGCAAAAACTCCTTGCTTATTCAGCAATGAATATACCGAATCGAAGAACCGGCACAATTCCGCATATGACCCCAGGTGAACAAGAGTATTACCCATACATGTAATCAGATCAAATCTTTTTCTTTCAAACACTTCCTCTACTTTTCTCATATCAGAATTTAAAAAAACCGCATCGGAGTCAATTTTCTTTTTCTTCTCAAGGGCAATATCAAGAAGATTTTTATCATTATCAATCCCGAAAGAAGACAGTCCCCATGTCTCTCCAAAGAAAACAAGTTCCCCTGTCGCACATCCAATATCAAGCAGAGAAGAGGATTTCTTTGTAATTATTGACCTGACAAAAGACCTTTTCTTTTCAGAAAAAGGAAAGATACGGTCATAAAAAGCTGATATGGCCTTATAAAATGAAATTTTCCTCTCCTGAATATATTATATAACAAGAAGGGTTAAATTAACATTGAAGGAAAAAAATCAATAATAAATTTATTTATCCGGTCACAACATTCATCACCAGTGGACAGGGAGGTGATTTCTCACCTCCCCCGTTAATTTTCAAATAAATCCTATCTTGATCAGAGATATTTTTCCTTCAGTTTTTCGGCCTTTTTAATTCCTTCGTCAAGAAGAATAACCGACTTCCCGTTCTTGAACTGGTAGATCATCTCATCATCCTGAAGCTCATTAAGAACTTCAAACAAATACCCCTTCCATGACCGGTAAACCTTTTTTCCCGGATCTTTTGTAGAATCTTCTTCCCACCCGGCAAGATACAAAAGTAAAAGATTCAACTCTTTAATTTTTTCATCCATGCTTACTCCTCAAACCCTGATGCGCTTTGCAAATTTTTTAAAGGTTTTCTCTCCGATCCCTTTAACTTTCATGATCTCTCTGGTACGTCTGAATCGCCCATATTTCTTCCGAAAGGAAATTATCCTTTCGGCCTTCTTCTTTCCGATTCCTGGCAGTTTAGATAATTGATCAACTCCTGAAGTATTGATATTTATCAGACCCGACCTTTTTACAGCCTTCTTTTCGGCTCCCTGCAACTGAAGTCCCGACATTGAAAAAATTGCCAGTACCAGAAAAAAAATTAAAAAATTTCTTACATTTCTCATTTCTTACCTCCGAAGAACATATATACAATTTTGTTTCCATGCCGACCAGGAAGTGAAATTTCTTTTTATATAGGTATTAAACAAAATTTTATTGATCTCATGCTTATTCAAAAGTGTATAGATATGTTTACTATAACCGCTTTGAATGTTTTCAATAGTTTATACATTGTTTTCCGTTTGAAATGATCCTTTTAAAGAAAAAAATTATTATTAGATATGGATAGTCCCTATATAAAAGAATTATTTCTATTCTCATCTTCCGAATCTAAAATAAGTCTAAGTTTGGCAATAATATTGTTACTGATCTTCTTATATGGAAACTCAAAAATCTGGATTTACTATTATAGAAACTCTCATATCAATTATGCTAATAAGTTTATCAACTCTTTTATTGATGAAATGTATGATCGTTGCACTTCACGGAGTTAAAAATTCAAATCTTAGATTTGAGGTTAATCTGGCACTTGAAAACAAAAAAAATTTATTTTTAGGAAAAACATTTATCTCACCCCTTTTTTCAGAAGGGACAACAGCAGAGTGGGAAGGAGATGTAATGATACGAACGAGTATCGTTAATATAACCGATAATTTGAAAAAAATAATTTTGAAAGGAAGTAGAAAAAACTTCAATGCAGTGCTGATTTTCTATAAGTCGGGAATACTAAAGGAGGTAAGCAATGAATAGTGGATTTTCAGTTTTAGAACTACTGATCGTTTTAGCGATCAGCTTTACCATTTTCGGTATGGTTATTTCAAATATATCAGAGGGGATCACCGTGAGTAAAAAGATCACTACCCGCCAGCATTTACTGGAGTCACTTTTTTTCACTGTGGACACCATAAAAGATGATCTTACAAAATGCGGTATGAGGCTCCAGGAAGCGGCTTCCATTTTCAACCTGGAATTATTCTCTCATACTCAATCCGGTTTTAAAATTATCTATGGACTTGCTTCAGAAGAGATGGATAGAAATAGTTATGAAGGTGATAAAACTATTGAAGTAACCGGTAAAGATTTTGTTAAGAAAGGGAAAAGAATTCTTATATATGACGTTGTCAGCAGACAATTTGAATACTCAAGGATACGGAAAGTAGACGGATATTTGTTACATCTTGAGACCGGACTAAAAAATGATCACCTGAAACACTCTGTTGTTGTCCCGCTTAAAGAGATAGAAATGAAATTATATAAGAAGGAAAAGGTATTAAAAAGAAAAATTGATAAAGGTTATTTTCAACCTGTGATCGAAGGAGTTACAGATTTCTATATTTCGTTCTTTGAGGATTCCAACTCAGTTCTTTACAGGCTTGAAATAAACAACAAGGAACAAGTGAGAGGATATATTTTCCTGTCAAACAGGGTTGAGTAATGAAAAAGAACGGATCGGTTATTTTCGCTTTGATATTCATGTTCCTTGTTCTGTTTGTCGGATTTTCTTTGCTGAATTTCACACTGATCCATAATAGAGTTGTAAAGGCAAGAAATATTCACAATTCAAGATCAGAATTACTTCACAATCACCTAATTGTTCAACTGCACAGGGACACTGAAAAGATCAAAAGCATCCGATTTGATTCAGCGGTAGATGAATACATAGAAATTTTTAATAACACACTCTATCCTGACATCTATAAAGATCCTGTGAAAATAAAAAGGTCCTTCCAGTTTAACACTCGGGATCTTTTACTTTTCAAACTCACCAAAGTTAATTTTAGAATAGAATCTATATCATCCAATGGACGGCATAAATGGATAAGTGAAAGTATCTTCAATATAATTTCAGGAGATATCCCTTTTGATCTTTTTCCAGTTCTTATTAATTCGGGACAATTCAACAGAAACAGAGAGGCTTTCATTGAGAACCACCTCGCCTCAACAGAGAAACATAATATTTTCATTTCTGATAATGAATCAGTTTTTGATATTAAATCATATTTAGCAATGCTTCTTGGCCTTGACCGGGAGGACCTGACGCTGGAAACATTAAACAAATTATTCAAACAGGCAAATAATGGATCCGAATTTATGGATGGAATATACCTCTCGCTCTCAGAAGAAAACACAGGGCCGGTTTTCGTGCAGGGAAATACCGAAAAGATAATCCTTTCTGTAGAAGAAAAGTATCAGATAATTGAAATAGTCCAGAATAATAATTATTTTAAGATAAGATACTCCGGTGATCAATTCGAACATAAAACAGGGGGGAGTTCCCTGAGTGAATATAAAAAATTTAATGAGAAAATAATAGTTAACGGAAATGTAGAAGTGCTTGAAGCAGGAAGCGATCCTGCCCTTGCCATTGATTCATATCCCGAATTGATCATTTTAGGGAATTTGAATATCTGCTCATCCATTACAGGAAGCAGAACAAATGTCCTGAAAAATTCAAAACCGTCAATAACAATTCTATTAGCTCCATCACCCTTTCTGCCGAATCCCGAAACTCCGTCTTTAAGGTTCTATTCCAGCAAGCCATTAATTATTCATGGTTCTATCAATATAAAGGGAAGTATTTTTAATAAGGCTCCGGAAGTACACATATCAGGCAATCTATATTGTTTTGATATCATGAACAAAAGTAATATTGAAGTAACATCTCCGAATTCTTCAATATCACCCTCAATTAACAATTTTTTTATCAAAGATTTAACTATTATCAAAGGTTTCAGAACAGAGTCGACAGAAGAAATATTTGAAGATGAGAAATAGCAAAGGGATAACAATCCTGGAACTTTTATGTGCTGTAACTATAGGTATGTTTGTCTTAACTTCTTCATTTCCTGCTATCTCATCATTTCTTTCAAGAGTTGAAATATCAAATGCAATATCTTCGACAACGTCACACTTAAGTGAAGCCAGATATCTTTCACTCTCGGAGAGCCGTAAAGTAAGGTTCCGTATTATAGACAGGGAAGGCAGATTAGAGATCATAAAAGATCACAAATGGATCAACTATAAATCCTGGGAAATAAATGGAGATGTCAAAATCACAAGCAACGCTTCACCTGTATTTAATCCGAAAGGCAGTGCTTCACCAATGTGTACAATTAAAATATCAAATAAAATGTACTCTTATAAGATCGCATTATCATTCGCAGGAAGAATCAGGATCACAAAATTATGATGTTGACATTCTGAAAATGTTTGAACATAATAGAGTAGAGGAGATATCTCATGAAGGAATGGAAAATTGTGATAGGATCCCCCGGGAAAATTGTGGTTGGAGATATCAAAGTAGAGAGCAAGATGGTTGATGCCAGAACCCACTCTGTTCTTAACAGAAAAGTGGGTGGCAGTTCTGCCGTAACAGAATTCAATTTGACAGGTTTTATTAAACTTACAGATGTAACCCTCTCAGAACACAATAATAAAGAATATCAGGAATCAAGGAAATATAAGGAGTTTTTATTTAGAAAAGATAACATTTATTTTGTTTATGATGAAAACCAACCTAAAAACTCTATTCTCGAGGAGACTCCCACACAAGCAATGCAAAATACAGATACCGGTCAGAAAAAGGCCCATTATCTTGAACTAACCACAAGAACTGTCGGCAATTCTTATTATCTTATTAAAGGTGTATTTACCGGATTTTTAAAGAATTTTGAAGACAATGATTTCATCCAGTTAACTAATGTTTCAATAGTTGAATATTTAAAGAAGGAAGACGGATTCTTTAAATTAAAATATGACAGCAAATCCTTTGTATCAGTTAATACAAAGGTACTTGAATCAGTATCAGAAGTTGAAATTTCTGATTAAAATTCTACTCCAAACCTTTTCCTGAATGCAAGTATAACTATCATTACAATAATAAGATTCCATAATATCCAGTGCATTTTAATACCGAGAAAATCAACCAGTTTTCCCGGATAACTGATCTTAACAGCCCTCAATAGTTCATTTTCCTCAATTAGCTCTTCTGCTGGGTAAAAGAAGTGAGTAAAACCGGAAGTCATATACTTTCTGTTTGAGAGAGGAAGTTTGGATTTTCCGATCTTAAGATTTTTATAAAAAACCTTATCATCAATTTTAATTCCCAATTTCGTTTCCCCTTCTTTAACCGCTTCAAGTTTCCAGTTTGCTACCCTGATCGGTTTGGTCTTCTCTTCATCCATCCAGGCATTTATAAAGACAGGCCTCATTTTAAGTTTCACAAACTCATTTTCATTAAGAGTGATACTATATTTTTTATAATCCTTGTTAAGATCGGCTTTAAGCACAATAGACTCTCCCTGATCAAAAGGCCTCATACCAAACCTGACCTCCATCTGTGAGAAAACAGGCAGAAGTAGAGGAATTATTACCAGAAATGGAGCAAGGTTGAAAATAAAATATCTGAATGTGTGAAATAAACTCTTAAAGAAAGATGAAACTATCACTTTCCAGAAATCTTTGTATATCCTTATAGCAAAAATATTTGCTTTGATCTGATCTTTTGATTCCACAATTTTCTTTGGAAAAGAGATATATTTCAGTATATACAGGATCACAAAAGAGAGAATGACACTTAGTATTAATACCGGCCAGAAATCATTCACTCCACTGAATGGAGCAAGGATAACATTGAATACTTTGGTAATAAAAAAATTTATTTTATGGATCATTAAGAGATATAACCTAATCCGCTAAGCTTTTCGGCCTGCTCATCTTTATCATCATCTGACTTTATTTTTTCATATTCACTGTCAATCAGGTTACCAATCAACTCTTCCAGAGAAGAGTAACCATGAAAAGCTAAAATTTCATCTGCTTTTTGACTACTTTCATTACTTAATTTTACTTTTTTTGCCATTTTTTTTCTCCTAAATTAAAGAATCTCCATTCATAGTCGGAGTTTCATTTATTCCAAAATAATTCAATATTGTAGGCGCCATATCTTTAATAGACGGGATCTTTTTGTTAATCGGGAAATTTGAAAAGAAACTCGCCGGTACGTGCCTCGGGTTTATACAATGATCTCCCGCCCACCAGTTCATATTGTTCGTAACCATTTCTCTTGTTGCACCACCCAGAGCAGATGAATCGCTTGACCTGTATCCTCTGTTGAATCCGAGAATAATATCCGGTGATCTAATCAGGAAATCAGGTGAGAAATGATCTTCAGTGATGAAAGCCTCTGAAATTACCTGCCTCCCGTTTTCAGGGTCTCTAATCTGCTGTATTTTCCCCTGGAGCTCTTCAAGAAGTTTACGCCTTTCTCCTTTGGTCACAATTCCCTGTGACTCTCGCCCTTTCATGTTCAGATACAACCCATTCAGTCCAACAGCATAAGCTTTTGTATTCCCCCAGTCATATTCACTATAATCATCAAATAGTGATATCTCTGTATCAATCTCATTGACACCAAATTTCAAATATCCTTCATTAAATAAGAAAGTGTTGAGGTTTACTTTTCTCCTGAAAGTTCCGAATCCATGATCCGAGAGAACTATCAGTCCCATATCTTTAGGCATCGTATTCAAAACATCTCCAAGAATTCGATCATGCATACGATAAAGCTCTTCTTTCATATACCCGAATCTCTTTGCCTCTTCCGGATGGTAGTAAGGATGATCCTTATCAGTTAATGCCCAGAGCATATGCTGACCCTGATCTAATGATCCGAAATAGAAAAACAGGAATCCATTTTTCTTATTGAGGAATTTTTCATACTCATATCCGAACAATTTCTTGCTTTCATCAAACACTGAGTTGGATTGTGTCAGAAATTCTTCAACTCCGAAAGTTTCCTGACTAAGAGCTTTTGTATCTGCCGGAAGTCCTATTGTATGAAATAACCCCACTTTCTTTGCTAATTCCTCAGCATATTCCGGAGGTGTGCTAATTTCAACAGCAGGGGTTTTCGGGCTTATATGAATTGGTGAAATATAAAGTCTGAAACTCTTTTCAATATCCATCATATAGAATTTCACCATCCCCGTTATACTGCTTACACCTTTTATCAGGGGAAAATCGATCTCTACCCAGTCTGAATATTCCTTCTCTGCAATAAGTATCTCTTTGCCATCAACATCAATTCTGGCTGTTTTATTCTCTTTATCAACAAAAACCTTGAAAGAGACTTTAGTCTTCTCTCCATTTTCAACAAGATCATTCACAGGGCCCAGGATCTCTCCATCTTCGAGCACATTCTCCTCATTAAGATATGCATAGAAGAGATTATTCGGTGTGATATCTTTCATCGCTTCTTCTTCGTCAGAAGTATATAGAGTGGATATTCCATATGTCCCATGAATATCCGGAGTTCCCATTCCTGCAATAGTTCTCTGCTTTGATTTTGAAGGAGGATAATTTGAAGGGATCTTGAATATTGTCGCTTCTACATCTTTCTCCTCAAGATAATCCCAGAAAGCTTTCCCTTCACGTTTAGGAACGATCTTTCCCGGCTTCAGAGGGATCTTATATTTTCCGATCTTAATATTGAGACTAGCCGGTATCGTTTCTGCACCAGATGTTATCGGGAAATAAGTCTCCGGATCACGATGAACAAAATCAAACAATCCGTATTTGCCGGGATCAGCGCCTGTGATAAAACTGCCCCAGGCTACAGGACTCTGAGGTGGAATTGTTGTCCTCATCATAGAAAAAACCCCACTCTGTGCGAGTCTCTTAAGATTGGGAAGTTCTCCTCTCTGGATCATATCATAGGCTATCATCGGATCCATCCCATCGAATCCAAGGACCAGCATTTTTTTATTATTTTTTATTCCGGCACCAAAATTCATAAATGGTGATGCAGCTACAATTGTACCTGTACTTTTTATAAAATCTCTTCTTTTCATGCTACTACCTCCAGATCTTTGCCGTCGATAAAAGACGGTTTTTTTATACCGAAAGCAGAAAGAATCGTTGGAGAGATATCCATGATAGAGGGATGTTTTGTCCCGATCTTCTTATTACAAAAGAATATTCCGGGAACAAATGCCCTTGTAAATGAATGATCACCGCTCCACATTCTTGTATTATCCGAGACTATCGTATCACCGACATAATTGACAGCCGATTCCGGTGAAACTCTGTACCCGAGATTGTATCCAATCACAATGTCCGGAGCGTTTTTTGTATACGGGCCCTTATAAAGCTCTTCCCTTTTATAAACACCTTTTGCAATAACATCATCCTTTTCTATATCTTTTAGATCTTTTAATTTCTGTTGGATCTCTGCCTTGAGATCTTCTGCTTCTTTTCCGGGATAGACAATACCAAGCCTTTCTCTCCCCTTCATGTTGACGAATATACCATGAAGTCCCTGTCCGTAAGCTTTTGACTTCGACCAGTCGACATCCTTGTAGAATTTATCACTGCTGGTCTTTCCATCCTTAAGAACAAGATACCCCTCTTTGTGAAGCCAGGAGTTAAGATGAAAATCCCTGTTAACTTTATTAAATCCATGATCAGAGACGATCATAAGAAGATCGTTCTTCCCGAGTTTAGGCATAAGCCTTCCGAGAAAATCATCCATCCTCTTATAGCTCAGTTTAATTGCATTAACGATGTGATCTTCTTTAGAGGGTTTATCTGCAGGCGATCCTGAATCACTCAGATATCTCCAGAACATATGCTGGATCCTGTCTGTCTCCTCATAAACCTGAACAAGAAGCCCCCTTTTAAACTTTTTAAACGTATCCCAGAACATTTTTTCTCTCTCTTCCTGATACGAATATACCTGTTGAATAAAACCATCCTCTGATAAAACCCTCTCATTCAGCGCCCATGTATCTTCAGCCATTCCGAGAGTAGCATACCCGCCGATAAGTTTTGAAAGATAGACGGAAAATATTTTAGGGTGAGATATCGACATTGAAGGAGAACCGGGATCAATATTTATTGGCGATATATACAGCTTCAACGGATCAAGATCCTCAAGAAAAAATTGAGCTATACCTGAGATCCTTATGAACCCCGCCTTGAAACTAACTTTTTTCCAGTCAGTGATCTTGCCTTTCTCAAGAAAGAACTCATCTCTGCCGATCTTTATCTTTGCTCCATTCTTCTCTTTATCAAGTGTAATTGAAAATTTCTCTTCCAACAAGGGACTGCTTTTAACAAAAGGATTACCCGGCCCCTTAAGGACTGCGTTATAAGTACCTTCCGAAACTTCAGCAACTTCCTGGATCACACCTTCTGTTATCCCTGTATCTGTCTTTTTCTCATTAGAATAAAAACTAAAACTTCCCTGAGTCCCCCTCAGATCCGGAGTCCCCAGTCCTGAAAGCATAAGGCCGTAGAATTTTTCTGGTGGGAATGAATAAGGAATTCTTAAAACTGACGAGAATATCCCCTTACTGCTGACAATCTTCCAGAAACTTTTGCTCTTTCTCATTAATTCCACTTTCGCTTTGGAAAGAGGGAAAACATATTTTCCTATCTTCAGGATCTTTTTCGGAGGAATAATTTCAGATCCTGACATCTTCGGCATGTAAGTATTTCTGTCGGTTGCAAGGAAATCAAAAATATTGTGTTTCCCCGGATTTACTCCTGTCGAAAATGATGACCATGCAACTGGTGATATCGGAGGCTCTGTACTTTGAAGTGGTGCAAATGTACCGTCCGCCATCAGTTTTTCAAAGTTGGGAAATTTCTCTCCTTCTTTCATGAACATATTAAGGCGATTGTAATCCATACCGTCAAAACCAATTATCACAGTCCTCTTGAATTTCGCATTCTTCAATGTCTTTATCCTTTTAAGAAACTGGAAAAATGCTCTTATAGGAAAAGTCAGAAAGTTAAAGATCGCAAGGAAAAATGCAACAAAAATGAACAGAAAGGATCCTGCAAATGCAAATCCCGCCCCGGGGCCAACATAGGCACTTACCGGTATAGTTAATATTATTATTAGTATAATTAAAAAGTTTCTTTTTTTCATGACCGTATTTTACCATATTCGAAAATTTTAGTCTACCCTAACATTTTTCGGCACTTTAATAGACATCATATTATTTTGTTTACGTTGAACTTTTATATCATTTTAATTAGAATCTTATTAGAAACAGGAGGCAAATTTGAAAAACAGATCAACAATAATATTTATTTCAATTTTTATATCGATAATGATTTTACATAATTCTGTATTTTCGGCAGATCAGAACAATGACGGGGTAAATAAGAAACTTGATAAACTTTTATCTTCAATAAACTCTTTAAGGCACAGACTCGATACAATTGAAAAAATTTCTGATGATATTCTATGGTACAACAAAGTGGGTGATATAGCCCATATAGATAAGGTGAGACATACGGGACCTCCACCGGCTAATGTGAAAAATCCTACAGCAATGGGTGCCAAAAATCCGGTAAAATTTTATTCTTATATTTTTATTCCGAGACGGATCGATACGAAAAAAAAATATCCTCTGCTGATATTCCCTCATGGCGGGGTCCACAGCAATTTCAGCACCTATTATACTCATATTATAAGAGAACTGATGGCTCAGAAGTATATAGTAATCGCCCCGGAATATAGGGGGAGTACAGGGTATGGTAAAGGAATCTACGAATTGATCGATTATGGCGGAAAAGAGGTTGAAGATGCCAATGAAAGCAGAAAATATATGCTGAAAAATTATCCATTTATAGACAAGGAGAGAGTGGGAATCCTGGGATGGAGTCATGGTGGTCTGATCACACTCATGAATATTTTTAATTATCCTCAAAATTACAAGGTCGCGTATGCCGGAGTCCCTGTCAGCGACCTGATTGCAAGAATGGGATATATGACAGACAGCTATAGAGATTTATATTCAGCACCATATCATATCGGTAAAACAGCAAATCAGGATGTCAATGAATACAGGAGAAGATCTCCAGCATGGAATGCTGAAAAACTAAAAACACCTCTTCTTATTCACACAAACACCTCTGATGAAGATGTAAATGTTCTGGAGGTTGAGCATCTCATAAAATCTTTAAAAGCAGCAGGAAAAAAATTTGAATATAAAATTTTCAAAAATGCTCCAGGAGGACACAGTTTTGACAGATTGGATCTCCTGATGTCAAAAAAAATAAGATTGAAAATATATAATTTTCTGGCAGCAGAACTAAAACCTCCGGTCCGTTTGAAAACTGTCAATGATATAAACCGGGCAGGCTACACAGGATACGGAAAATAAAATTTACAAATAGCGAATTCCCTGTCTGGTATTGACTTTTGCTTATTTTATGTTAATATTGAAAAAAAAATTTTGTTTGTTTTTTGTAGATAAAAATTTATTTTTTTGTTTTAATAATAGTGTCATATATTGACAATATTAAGTGGTGGAGATTGGGCCTTGATGGAGGCTTGAGAATAAATTAGGAGGAATGACTATGAACAAAACAGAACTTATTCAAAAACTGGCAAAGAAAACGGGTTTAACCCAGAAAGATTCCGAAGCTGCAGTAAATGCAATTTTTAATGCAAAACCCGGCGAAGGTATCATTGCTGTCGAACTTGATGCTGGTAGAAAAGTTACAATTCCGGGCTTTGGAGTTTTCAAAACAGTTGCCAGGAAAGCACGTACCGGAATTAACCCTAAAACCGGACAAAAGATTCAAATCGCTGCGAAGAATTATCCTACATTCAAAGCAGGAAAGACTCTCAAAGACAGAGTAAGCAAATAAGAACAAACCATAAAGCATATGTTTCTTATTCCCCCGAATTGGGGGAATAAGAGCTTTATGATGATTACTCTTACCCGGCTAATAGCCGGAAGTTCCTAAAACCCCCTTGAAAGATTGATGATCGGTCTATCTTTATAGATCTCGGATCACCATTAAGCGGATCTCTGTCATATCTTCAATTGCAAACTTGATTCCTTCCCGTCCAAGGCCGCTATCCTTCACACCACCGTAAGGCATATGATCAACCCTCCATGAGGGGACATCACCGATAATAACTCCGCCAACATCAAGCGAATCCCACGCTTTATTTGCTTTATGTATATCTCTGGTAAACACTCCTGCCTGTAATCCGAAGGCACTTTCATTTATTTCATCAAGAGCTTCATCAAAACTTTTAAATTTTGATAATACCGCAACCGGACCAAAAGCCTCCTTTATACAAATATCTGATTCGGGAGGGACATCTTCTAATAGTGTCGCTTCAAGAATATTTCCATTAAGTTCCCCGCCACATAACAATTTTCCACCGGAAGCAATCGCTGAATCAATCCACATTTTCAATCTGGAGGCTTCATTTTCAGAGATCATAGGCCCGACGAAAACACTTTCATCTTTCGGATCTCCACTCTTGAGCTTAGATGTTGCTTCTACAAGTAGATTCTTAAAATCATTATAAATATTTTCATGAACAATTATCCTCTGTACACTCACACAACTTTGACCAGATTGATAAAAGGCCCCGAACACTATCCTGTCAACAGTATCATTCAAATCTGCATCCTCATCTACAAGACATGCTGCATTTCCGCCCAGCTCAAGGACAACCTTCTTTTTACCTGCCCGCGATTTCAAAGCCCAGCCGACATCAGGGGAGCCTGTAAAGCTCAACATTTTAATCCTTTCATCTTCAGTGAATAGAGCAGCACCATCCCTCCTTGAAGGAAGAATTGAGAATGATCCTGCAGGAAGATCTGTTTCGGCAAGTATCTCTCCCATTATTAACGCTCCAACTGGTGTAAGACTTGCAGGCTTCAGTATGAAAGGACATCCTACAGCAATAGCCGGGGCAATTTTATGTGCAGCCAGATTTAAGGGAAAATTAAATGGAGCTATAAATGAGCACAATCCTATTGGAACCCTCTTCCACATCCCACGATAGCCTTTCCCCCGTGAAGATATATCCATTGGAAGCACCTCTCCCGTAATACGGACAGATTCCTCTGCTGCCACCCTGAAAGTATCGATCAGCCTGGACACTTCACCTCTTGAATCACGAATTGGCTTCCCTGCTTCTATACAGAGAGCCATTGCCAGCTCCTCAAATCTCTCCTTGAACCGTTTTACACAATGATGCAATATCTCCTGCCTTTTATATGAGGGCAAAGAAGCAACTTCACTACTGGACTTTTCAGCAAGTTCTATTGCATTGTTTATCATTTTGTTGTCAGCTAACGGAACTCTTGTTGCAAGCTTACCTGTATATTTATCGATCACTTCCAGATCTTTATTAGGTAATACAGCCTCATTACCGATGAAACATGGATAAGTTTTTTTTAGCATTTCCCCTCCACTATTAATTTAATCTATAAGTTACTGCATTTCTCCACCAGCATTTTATTTAAAATTTTATTGTTTTCAGAATAATCCACTTCAATCTCTATGATGTGCACACCTTTAGAACTATGGCACTTTGACAGTATTTTACCCAGATCTTCCAGACTATTCGCTCTATGTCCTTTGGCTCCATAACTTTCAGCATATTTTACAAAATCAGGATTACCAAAATCCAATCCGAAATCCGGTAGTCCCAGGTTCTCCTGCTTCCACTTTATCATCCCGTATGCATTATCTTTAAGTATCAGAATAACAATATCAAGTTCAAGCCTCACAGCAGTCTCTATTTCCTGAGAATTCATCATAAAGCCTCCATCCCCGGTAATCGCCATTACTTTTCTGTCAGGATATACCAACTTGGCTGCTATTGCAGAGGGCAGACCGGCTCCCATTGTTGCAAGGGCATTATCAAGTAATATAGTATTAGGTTTGTATGCTTTGTAATTCCTTGCAAACCAGATCTTGTAAACTCCGTTGTCAAGAGTAATAATTCCATCTTCCGGCATAACTTTTCTTACATCATATACCAGCCTTTGTGGAAGGACAGGGAATCTTTCATCTTCATTCCCTTCTCTTATATCTTCCTCGATCAATTCTTTTACTTTAAAAAAGTATTCAAAATCCCAGTGTTTCATCTTTTCCGCCCTTTCAGTTAATTGCCAAATTGAATTTGCAATATCTCCGACAACCTCAACCTGTGGAAAATATACTGAATCAACCGCTGCAGATGAAAAATTGATATGAATTACTTTTTTCCCGCCATGTTCCATGAAAAAAGGGGGTTTCTCAATAACATCATGACCTACATTGATTATCAGGTCGGACTTATCTATAGCATAGTGCAGAAAGTCATTGTCAGAAAGAGCTGCATTCCCAAGGAACAGAGGATTCCTCTCATCAACAACACCTTTCCCCATCTGGCTGCTGAAAAATGGTATTTGCAGCTTTTCGATCAGTTTCTTCAACATTTTTCCTGTCATTTTTCTGTTAGAACCTGCACCTATCAATATCAGGGGAGATACTGACTGCTCTAAGAGGTCAATTGCAGAGGCTATAGCTTTTTCATCTGCGACAGGCCTTCTTACTTTGCTTTTTTCTATAATCTCAACATCAGTCTCTTCTATTGCAACATCCTCAGGGAGTTCAAGGTGTACAGTTCCCGGCTTCTCCTCCTCTGCCAACCGGACTGCTTCCCGAATGGTGGCTGGAATATTCCTGCTGCTTACGATCTGTCTGGTATATTTAGTGAGGGGCATCATCATTTCTACTACATTCACTATCTGAAACTGCCCCTGCTTACTTGCTTTAATTGGTTTTTGTCCCGTGATCATCAAAACAGGCATACCCCCAAGTTGTGCATAGGCTGCAGCCGTAACAAGATTCGTAGCTCCCGGCCCCAGAGTTGACATGCAAACCCCTACCTTTCCCGTAAGCCTGCCAAAAGTTGCAGCCATGAACCCCGCAGCCTGTTCATGTCTGGTAAGAATTAATTTTATTCCAGATCTGCTTATTGAATCGAGGAGATCAAGATTTTCTTCACCCGGAACACCGAAAATATACTTTACCCCTTCAGCCTCAAGCGCCTTAACAAACAAATCTGATGCTTTCATAATAATTCTCCTTTATTTTTAGACAATATTAGTAATAATATCATGCTACATTTTTTTAATGGGAAATAGATGAATGAAAAAAATTATGATAAAAAAAAAGGCCGCCCCCGAAGGA
>DBOL01000084.1:1217-2711 GCA_002299555.1 Candidatus Aminicenantes bacterium UBA647 | reverse complement strand
CCTTAGATTTGAAGCGGATACATAAATTTTGTAAGGTAAAATATTGCGTTTTAGAGGCATTTAAATTGTCTGAGAAAATGAAGACCGAATTGGCTATAAGTAAGAATGATAATACTTTGGTATACTTGCATAAGAAGAAGAAGAAGCAATTCAAAATAGGAAACGCCCCTGTTTATTTTGTAAAGAAGAGGAGATGACAATGCTTGCATTAAAATTCCGAAACCGCCATCAGGTCAATATCAAACAGAAGATTGAGATTATTAATGCAATCTTTGATATCATTGATGTTGAAGAAAGGAAAGAATTTTTTTATTCAGATTATACATTCAGCAAAGTAGAAGAATCCAAGACTGTAAAATGGATGGATGATTTGTTGGAGAATGATTTTTTTGATGATCTGGATAATAATTGTTTTGTAACACTAATTGCTGAGGCTTCTTATGGTTCAATTAGGGCAGAAATAAATCCAAATAAGGCAAGAAAAAACGTGTTTAACTGTTCACACATCGATATCAATGTAGAAGATAAGACTTCGTTATATGATCTTTTAGATAATAAGGCTATATTCTCATTAGTGGATTTTTTTGATAAAAAAGCAGATACTATTAGTGAGTTTTATTTCTTTGATTTAAACCGAAGCCCTGATTTCTATACTGACGTCGACAATAGAGTCTTTTTCAAGGTATATGATGAAGTTGAGTTTGCTAATTTATTATTGTCCAAACGTGAATACGATGATAAATTGGATAAAAAAACAACAACTGCAATAGGGTGTAATTTTACAAATCAAATGTTCCAAAAAGGGCATCAACCTGTTATTGAAGCAGTTATACTTAATAACAATTTGAATGTTTCTTGTGCGGCAGGAAGTTTCATGGCCTATGGGGATGATGTCCCCAAATTCATGGGTTTAATGCGTGGTAAGTTAGTGGAATATATTGAACGTATTAAAGAAAAGGATGTTTACAAAACAGAATTCGATAGATTGTTTGAAAGTGAAACGAGAAGATAAAATCCCTTATGGGTGGAACTTTATCTAATTAGGGAGTCATGTAGAATAATTTATTGTACTCGTGAGGGACAAACCAAATAACTTTGATGGGGACGTTTCTTGGTGTAGAATTGAAGATATAAGTATAAATTTCAGTTTGAAAAACCTAAGTGGTCATCCAGTAGCCATTTCCACAAAGCCACGTACCTGATACTCTTATCACCATAGTTTTCAACAGTCTCCACATCGTCCGTGATTATCGTCCCCTCACTTAACTCGAATTCATCCATAGCTTCAAGCAAACCTGCAATCTCACGCTCCCTGTTTTGTTCTGTCAAAGAATAGCAGACCTGGAAAGCCTGTGTAATGCTTTGTCCCCGCATTACCACAAAGTCGCACTCATGCCTGCCCTTATAATAATAAACCTCTCCCCCCATCCTGTATAGTTCCAGGAATACCGTATTTTCAAAAAGCTTACCCAGGTCCTCACTGAATTTAAAGCT
>DBOL01000084.1:0-841 GCA_002299555.1 Candidatus Aminicenantes bacterium UBA647 | reverse complement strand
TGCTCCTTGAGTGAATATGAAAATTTTTTCACGAAAAAAACCAGGTAAGCATCGCTGAGATGGTAGGAATACCTCTCTACACTGTCCAGGCTTATACCAATAAAATTCGCTATCTTCCTGAAAGATGACAAAGCTCCGATGTTGGTCAAATAATATTTTGCAAGACTTCGTAACTTATCCACTTTGATGACCCTGTACCGCTCAGCTATGTCCCGTAAGATAATATCATTAAAATAATCACGCAATATATCATTGTTCCCGTCAAGCACTACCACAAGGGGAAATCCGCCGGATGAGAGATATTTCCGCATCATCTGCCTGATCTTCAATTTATTTGTCACAATATCCAGCTTTGTCTCCAGCTTCAGGTTGTTGAATTCCAGGAACTCCCTGAAGGTCAGCGGATATACATTGATATCAACATGCCTGCCTGTAAGTGCAGTACCAAGTTCTTTACTAAGTAATCTGGCAGATGAACCTGAAACAAAGATATTCGCACTCCTCTTTTCATGTAGTGCACGTACAAACCGCTCCCACTCTTTAACATTCTGGATCTCATCAAGGAAAAGATCAGGGGTAGAGGTCGGCTGGACTATCTCCAGATATGCATCAAATGCGTCAATTAAAAACTGGACTGACAATTCGTCAATGAATTTTGGTTCTTCAAAATTAATGTAAAGGGAATTCTTTCTGTCCTCTCCTTCGTCGATCATTCTCTTGATGTATTGTTTCATCAATGTGGATTTTCCAGACCGCCGGACTCCTGTTATGAATATGACCTGTTGTGTTGCTTTCATTTTTTCAAATTGCTGGAGATACCTTTCCCGTAAAATTCCATAAT